>JAGQWV010000099.1 GCA_020437045.1 Saprospiraceae bacterium
CAAAGCAGTTCAAGAATCTGGTTTTCCCGATCAGTCAGTCCATCCAATTGGGTACTTTTAAGTAATCCATTTTGTTCGACAATGCCCCTTAATCCCTCGCTTACGGTAAATTCGATGGATTTATCATTTTTCATTTTAGTGATATCGCTGATCATCGCCGCTGTCTGCAGCAAATTGCCAAATTTGTCACATTTGATCGTGCGGATTTGGCGCATGATGTGGATGTATTTGCCATTGCCTTTTTGCATGCGAAAATTGATCATCACATCATTTTCCAATAGGTTTTCAACCTTATTGTGAATGACATAATTGATAGCATGCAAAGAAGATTGAATGACGATCGTAATATCGTCCGGATGGACCCGCTTCATCAGAAGATTGTAATCGAGGCGATCCGATTTAATCCCCAAAACACGGAAGATATTCGGGTGAATGTAGACTATTTCTTTTTTCCAATAATCGAAAATATAAAAAAATTGATTTGAAAAAGGTTTGATCTGACCTGCAATGACTTTTTCTACTTTTCCATCATGATACGACGCGAGATGTGGATCAAAAGGAATTTTATCAAGAAGGTTTAAAAACCGTTTGATTTCTGATTGCATAAGAGGTCACTTTGGGTCGAAATTATTTTATACATTCGTCCTAAAATACACCGAGGTTTTTAGCTTTTGCAAAGGCTTCGAAAGAACTTTGACAATTCATTTTTTTAATAATATTTCTTCGGTGTTTATCCACAGTGTTTTTACTGATAAATAATTTATTGGCAATTTCCTGACTGCTTTTACCTTTACCTACCAGTTCTAATACCTCTACTTCTCGTTTACCCAGTAAGGAGCTGTTTTGATCATCATGATCCAATCGCTGACAAAAATCCTCACTCGCCGGTCCCGCAAATTTATAGCTGAAATGATTAAATGGCATGAGCCCAGTTACATCGATCAATTTGCCCAAGGTATAACGCATGGTCTGATTGGAATCATAAAATAATACACAAGTTGATTTTAAGATGGTCCGCCGATCATGGGTTTGATACACGGATAAAATGAAATCTCTTTCCTCTTGTAGCTTGATAGATTTTTCAAATCCACACTGGACAACTTTATGAGTGAATTGCATAAATGGTTGCATCGCAGTTGGATGTACATGCTCATAGAGTATGGTAATATCTTTTGGATGAAGAATATCGATGCCAATGATGTCATTGAAATTGGAGGTTAGGGGCTCCAATTGGGCTGTTCTGCATTCGACCAGATATACCGCTTCATTAGGTAATATTGCATATTTTCTTATCAGGTCATCAAAAGGTATTTCCTGATGAAAAGATCCGTAATTCTGATTAATATGAGTTTCTACGAGCGGGTTAAAGAGTGTGGTCATGGATAAATTCTTAGGGGTGTTTAATTATTCATTAAAAAATAATTAAGAGCATGAGCAAAATGATTGGGTTTTTCGTACATGGGCATATGACTGGTTCCGGCTTCATACCAAAGTTGACAGTCCTTGATTTTTGCAGCGGTTTTCTGATTTTCTTCGTTGGATAGGTAATCATATTCTCCCGACATAATTAGGACAGGACATGTAATATCTTCCAGTGAATCGGTTCGATTCCAATATTTAAGTGCACCGCTGATTTCCAGAAGATCGTAACCTAGATAATAATAATATACTGGTGAATCGGCCAAAGGTGTCAAGCTGCATAAAATGGGATCTGGGAGGGGATGGATTCGACATAAAAAATTAGGTATCCAGGTTTGCAGTAATATCTGTGTGTATTGGTCAGTTTGACCAGACTGCAAAATTTCTTGGCTTTGTTGATAGAAGTTGTCTGGCAGTTGCTTTGCTCTTTTGATGAGAGCATTTTTTAATTGTACTCCGGAGATAAAGCTATTAGCCAGAATTATTCCTTCGATAGGATATGTCGGAAATTGACGTAAAAACTCCTGCGCTATCACCCCTCCCCAGGAATGACCCAATAAATAACATGATTTAATTTCCAACGTCTCTAAAATAGATCGGAGCTCTTCTGCATATTGGCGTACGGAAGGGAGCATGGGGGTGTTAACATTGCCAAAAGTACCGGATGGTTGATAAGAGATGACCGTAAAGAGATCCTCCGGCAACATCTCATGGATAGTCTGCAGATAATCAATCGTCAAACCCGGGCCACCGGGAATCAAAATCACTATTTTGGATCCATGACCGGACTTGTAACCTCTAAATTGTTGATTGCCAAGGGATATATACATGTAAAGAGGTCAATGCCTGATTTAAATTATTTTTCAATAAAGATCCAAATTCAGTCCGATCCCTGCTTTCATGCAAATGTGGATCTTTAAAAATACTCATTAATGAGTATTGTACAAACAGTCTTTGTGCATTTTCTTAAGGGATCGAAAGACAATACTAAAAGGATACGATAATTCATGGTTGTACAAATAAGGATATGGACGGCTGTCGTCATCTCATTATTCGTCTGGCCCCTTGTAGGTCAAAAATTGCCATGTGGCAATGATAATGGCGAACTTAAAATTCAGTGGCGTGATTTTGTTTTTGAAAATCCAGTAACATCAGCAGGAACGAAGAGATCAGCATTGCCGATTTACGAAGTTCCGGTAGTGGTGCATATCTTTCATGCCGGTGATGCATTGGGCACTCAATATAATCCCTCCGATGCTGAGATACAGGCTATTATTGAGGAAGCTTCCTTGCGGTTCAGGCATCAACATCCGGGAGCGGCTAACTATACAAATCCATATTATGGGGTTGATACGGAAATATCCTTATGTCTGGCGAAAGTCGATCCATTGGGTAATCAAACCAATGGCATCGTCCGGTATAATGATCCGGCACTAGCGACGGGAAATGGGCTGGATCTATCCTCTATGTTTGCACCTTACATGTGGGCCAGAGACTATTACTGTAATCTTATCGTGATGCGGGATATGCAGGATGCCTGTGGATGGTACCTGGGAGGTCTCGATGCTACGCTATATGACTCTGGCTGCTTTTGGTCGGGATTGGTGGCACATGAGGTGGGACACTACTTTAGCTTATTACACACTTTTCAAGGGAGTAGCTGTGCCAATAATGACTGCGATGTGGACGGGGATCAGATATGCGACACACCAGCAAAGAGTGCTTACGGGTTTAACGATGCTACCGCTTGCGATATGCCTAATAATCAATGTACTACCGATGAAGATGATCCTTCGTCCAATAATCCATACCGCGCTGTTGCACTTGGAGGGATGGGAGAACAACCGGATATGTTGTCCAATTATCTGGACTATACCGGAGGTTGTTGGGATAGTTTTACCGAGGGCCAGAAAGCCCGAATGCGAGCCTTTATCGAGAATTTCCGAAATCGACTCATCAGCAGTCCGGCAATTTGTAGTGGAGATCCAGACCTGGTGTTGTCCAGTCAATGCTTTGATATCTCCCTGGATATCAACAAAAAGGCTATTGCAACACAGATTTTACTAGACCATGATAAGCTTCCTGCAGCGATCTCTACTCCCATTGAGATAGCTATTTATGTCGTTGGTTATATTCCCTTTTCCACCTCGACTTTTGCGATCACCGGAGAGAATAATTTTTCTTTGGGCACTACAAATTATAACAATAATGGTAATAATTGTGGGGCCAGCCCGGATCTGGTCGTTTACATTGACCCTGCCCAATACAACAACTGGATTGTTGATGGAGTAATTGAACTCACTTTCCAGCCTAATAATACTTTTTATCCTGATGGTTGTGGCAGAACGGAAATCTGCCTACAATTTAAAGTGGTCACCCAGGATTGTACCGGAAATTATTCCGGTGCGCAGTCACTCACCGGTCCCATTATGATGAATGGCGTGTACATATCCAATAATTCGATAGAATCCCGTCAAGTAATACAGGGTATGACTAATAATGTCTTTTACCAATCGGCCGAGAGCATTCAACTGTTGCCGGAATTTTCCATAAATGCTGGTAATATATTTTCGGCTGCCATTGGAGGCTGTAATGAATAGAGAAGTGGTGATTACACAAAAATTAATAATGCAGTGAGATACATGGATAAAATCGTAGGATGCCTGATGCTTAGTCTGGCCTTCAGTCTTCAGGCGCAAACCAACCTGGATGTCGAAGGCCAGGCCAGGATCACTCAAATGATGACCGAATAGTGCATAGTTTTGTATAACAAGATTTCCGAATCTAAACAATATTTTTTATGGACTTTCTTCAAGTATTTGAACTGAAAACATTAGCGCTAATATTTGCCGTTTGTTTAGTATTGAGTGGTTTTATTACTGGCGATGATGAGAGAGGGATTCACCATTTTCCAATTACTCACGATGTCACTTCTCATTATAATGGCATATTTTCAATCAGTGATGGCTGGAATTCATTTGGAGGGTTTTGTGGTATAGATCGTGGATATATTTATTGTTCAGCGTCCGATAACAATGGAAATTTATATATAGGAGGTCTCTTTGAAGTAGCTGGAGACACTCTGACAAGTTTCGTGGCAAAGTGGGATGGATTTAACTGGAGTCCACTTGGTGCAGGACTAAATGGTCCAGTATATAGTATAGTAGTTGATGATCAAGGTAGTGTATTTGTTGGGGGTAGATTTAATGAGGCTGGTGGACTGAGTGCCAATTTCGTGGCAAAGTGGGACGGATCTAACTGGAGTCCACTTAGTGGAGGCCTTAATAAGACTGTACACTGTCTTGCCCTAGATGAATTTAACAATCTATATGTTGGTGGAGAATTTACTTTGGCAGATTTACAACCTGTAAATTATATTGCCAAGTGGAATGGTATATCTTGGAGTCAATTAGGAGATGGATTTGATAATCATGTTAGAGCATTGTCAATTGATGAAAACGATGATCTTATAGCAGGGGGCATATTTATCAAATCGGGCTCGGATACAATGAACTATATCTCTCGTTGGAATGGGGTTAATTGGCATAAATTGGGAGATGGAATGGACGACACAGTTTTGACTGTGGTAGTTAGTAGCGGTTCCGTTTATGCCGGTGGTGACTTCAGTACTGCTGGTGGTACCATTGTCAATAGGGTGGCTAAGTGGGATGGGAATTCTTGGAGTCCTCTGGGACTTGGATTTTTTAGTTCAGTCGAGTGCTTAGCTGTAGATGAAGATGGCAATGTGTTCGCTGGAGGGAAATTCAGTGTCCTTGGAATAAATCCGATTAGTAGGATTGCAATGTGGGATGGAAATGATTGGATTGGCTTGGATACAGGGATGAATGACATGATGCTGGAAACCTATCAAAGAACTGTCGTAAATACGATATGCATAGATCCTTTTGGTGATGTATATGCCGGAGGTTTTTTTAATAAAGCAGGGGATGTTAGAACCAGTAGGATAGCCAGATGGGATCGAACTAAGTGGCACAGCATTTGTAATCCAACGAAGCCACTGGGAGCTAATGCCGATGTTGAATGTACAGCAATTGATGGAAACGGTAACCTTTATGTGGGAGGAAGATTTGATGAAATTGGTGGGGTACAAGCCAATCGTGTAGCGATGTGGGATGGAAACTCTTGGCATGCTCTGGGATTAGGCTTAGATGCGAACGTCTATTGTCTTGCGATTGACAGCCATGATAATGTTTATGTAGGTGGGTCTTTCCAATTTGCTGGGGTGCAGCAATCCGGAGGTGTGGCAAAATGGGATGGAAATTCCTGGAACAGTTTGGGAAGTGGAATCATCGGAAGTGTATTCGGGATGTCAATTGATCAAGAAAATAACATATACATTGGCGGTTATCTAACAACAGTTGGTTCATCGTTCGCTAATAATGTGGCAAAATGGGATGGTGATTCTTGGAGCTCTATTGGATCCGGCGTAAATGGTATCGTACGAAGTGTAGAGACATCTCCAACAGGAGACATATATTTTGGAGGGGATTTTACTCAGGCAGGAGGCAATAATGCGAATGGAATCGCAGTGTTTGATGGTTTTAATTGGACATCGTTAGGTTCAGGTATAAATGGTACGGTGATGGAGATTGAGATCAGTGCTAATGGGGATATTTATGCTGGAGGATATTTTCACAATGCTGGTGGTGTATCTGTCAATAATTTAGCAAAATGGAATGGTGTAACATGGAGTTCATTGGGAAATTTCAATAATGCCATTAAGGCGATTGTAGCTGACAATGATCTTTTATATGTAGGTGGAAACTTTCAATTTATTGACGGGGCACCAATCGATTTTATTTCAGTATGGAATGGACTGGTGTGGAATTCTTTGGGGCTTGGAATTGGAAGTTCAGTTAGTGACCTTGCCATAGACCACAATGGAAACTTAGTTACGACAGGAATTTTTTCGATAGCTGGTGATCAAGCAGCAGCATTTGTTGCCATTTGGCAATCTAATACTGTGTGTAATCAGACATGTCAGGACACTTTAAATGTAACATCATCATTGCTATCAAATGAACCACATTGCGATTTGTTTGTGGCTTCGCAAGTGATTTCGTCTGATGGAGTTATATCAACATCAGAACAAATTACGTTTAGTGCTGGTAATTCAATAGTGCTTGAAAATAACTTTTGTGTGGAGGTCGGAGGTGGTTTAGAAATCATTCTTGAAGGTTGTGGTGATCAAAGCAATTCAAATTCGCACTAAGCCGCAGTTAGAGGGCATTATAAATGCATTCTGAGTAAATAGAAATCCAAAGATCAGTTGATAAAGGAATTTGTCAGCTAAAAATCAATTTCGTTCAGTCAAAAAGGTTTCCTAGCTACGAAATTTAGATTCATTCTGACTTACATCATACGTATTGTAGTCTCTTCAGTCCACCTTCTAACTTTTTGAATACGTGAAGAATACTATTCATTATATAAATAGGTGATCGTTAAAATACTCATTAATGAGTATTGTATGTTTCCTGCTAGATCTCTTTCTTAGCATTTATACAAATTAGAAATATGCCTGTATATACATCCCAGCCAAGAATTATTTCTTTTCAGCTGATCAGCAGTCGTGAAAAAGAGATCCTGGAACTAATTTCCTTTGGAATGACGACTGATGAAATTGCTGAGAATCTTTTTGTCAGCCAGGACACGGTAAAATCCCATCGAAAATCTTTATTAAATAAAATGAAGGTGAGAAATGTGGCCCATCTGGTACGAGTAGCATTTGAACAAGGAATCCTTCAAGAATCATAATACACCTCTAATGAAGAAGTATTTTTACAATTTAACATTGATCTATAATGTCTTTTTATGTTCATTATTTTTAATGACGACCTATTACTTTGGTGTTGCTCAAAATATCCGGTACGAAGAGAACTATGGAAGTCAGGGCAATGATTATTTGCGTAATTTTTTTCAGACCGCAGACCAGGGATACATTGCGATTGGATATTCCGAATCAGTATCCGGTCAAGTGGATCCATTGAATTGTGCAGGATACACTCCTAACGATGGCTGGATCGTAAAACTAACATCGTCGGATGGTCAGATTTCCTGGAAAAAGACAGTTGGTGGTGGGGAAAATGATTATGTCTATGATGGAATTGAAACTAGCGGCGGATTTGTTTTTTCAGGCACTACATATAGTGACGACTGTGATTTAGTAAACGAAAGTCCTGGAGGCTGGGTGTTCAAATTAGATCAATCCGGAGACCTCTCCTGGTCATACAGCTATACTCCCACTAGTGACCCATCCAAAGTATTTAAGATGAGTTCGATTGTAGAAAAAACCGCAGTATCTGGTTTTTTGCTGGGAGGCAATTACAACCTCGGACCTACCAATAATGCTTGGTTAATGGATGTGAATGATTTTGGAATTAAGGGATCTTTTGAGGAATTACTTACAGATCGTTTTATTGTGGATATTAAAAACAGCCCGGATGGGGGATATGTAGTTGGCGGATTTTCCTATGAATACTGTCCAATGTGTGAATGCGCAAACGGTACAGAAAACTTAGAGATTACAAATGTGTGGTTTCGAAAATACGATGGACAATTTAATCTGATTTGGGATCAGGAATATGGATTGATCAACTACTTTGATTACCTCTCTGATTTTGTTGTAAATAGTGATAATAGTATTTCTGCAGTTGGTTTGTCCACTCAATGTTACATTTATGAAAATCAAATTTCGGGCAATGGAAGAAGTATGTTGGTTGGACTTCCCGACGGTAATTGGGGCATGAATATTGGTTCGGGAGGCCAGTTGCTTAACTCGATTGAGCTGGATTTTTCGGTCGGCACCTACCTTGATGCAAAGGACAATCAATATGGGAGCCGGATGGCAACTACATCGGAAGGAGGTTTTGTCTTCTGTACACAAATCCCCGAGGAAATCGCAGCCTGCTTAGATCCATCACAGAATCTCGGGCGCCAATATTGGATGATAAAGACCGGCAGTCAATTTGAGATCGAATGGTTCAAGGATTTTGGGGGATCAGATCAGGATTTTGCATTTTCAATTGAGCAAATAGTGGATGGTGGGTACATTCTGGGAGGAATTTCACTTTCCAACGATTACGATGTTGGTGGGAATTATGGAAATTATGACTATTGGATTGTGGAAATAGATTCATTTCAAAATGGTCCGTATTGCCCTGTGAACCCTTATACCTATTATACTGATCCCCAGATTTCTCTATTGACTCACTCGAATCGCATAAGAAGGGTTGTAATGGGTATGATTGATCATGAATCTACGGATGGTGATCCAGGTTATTCAAACTTCACTGATATTTCAACCATTATTGAGCCTTCCACAAATGTGGAAATGTCACTTTACAATTTAAATGAATTTGTTTCTGCTGGTGTGAGTTATCACGGTGCAAACTACGGAGTCTGGATTGACTGGAACCAAGATGGGGATTTTTATGATCCTGGAGAAGAAACAATATTTTCTGTCTACTATGATCAAAATGATTTCTATGCGTCAGTGACTACTCACACTTTTGCCATTCCACCAATTACCAATTTACCATCTGAATATACAATGAGGATAGGCATTTTTCCCGACGGAATAAACCCAGATCCTTGTATACCATGCTTTTTTGGTGAATACGAGGATTATACCTTACAGGTGGATCTTATTCCGAATCTAAATTGTTCTTATACAGGTTATACACTAAACTCAAATTATCAACACGCACCTTACGATTATGTAGATTATATGTCCGTGGGCAGTAGCGTTTTATATTATCCACAATGTAATAATGAACAGTATCCCGGTCATGAAGAATGTTGGGATTTATTTCCAATGGAATTCGATCAGCAGATCACCATCGAAGTAGAGATGTTTGGAGTGGATGTAGATGTATTTGTGATCAAGAATTATAATGAGAAAACCGGATTGGTTGCCTGTAGTACGGAAAGTGGTTTTACTGATGAAATATTGACTTTTTCCAATGATCCAAATGTTGATCAATACACGGTTGTGATAGATTCAAAGACGCCTTCAAATGGGTCTGGGTATTATTATATCCGTGTTACTTCTCAACCTTTGTTTCGATGTGATGATGACTATTTCACGACTAACGAACAATTTGATGTGACTTCTTTAATGATGGGATGTGATGATCTAAAAAGTACGAACAGGATTGTTGTAAATCCAGCCGCACCGGTAAACTACAATTTGACTTTAGCTGATAATTCTTCTAACCAAAATGGCGTTCCACCGGTGGAAAGTTATTTGAGAATTTGGTTGGATCTTAATGGTGATGGAGATTATTCCGATATGGGAGAAATGATTGAAGATGAAGTATGGCAAAATAATTATACACATAGTTCTTCAGTAAGTTTAACGAATGTCGTGCCTGGCACCTATAAAATGCGTTATCAAGTCGCGTGCTTCAAGGATGACATTAATTTTCCTGCTAACCCATGTATATTTTGGTTTAATGGAGCGGAAGTACGAGACCTTGAAATAAAAATCATAGATGATCAAGATCCCTATTGCTTCTCAAAGGGTTGTGTAACTTGCCCTAATGGAGGTGAAACATACATAAATCAAGTGGCATTTTATCAATCAGTAGTACCCTCTTTTAATGATGGAGGTTATGGATGCTTTCTTGATTATCCGGAAATAATCCCCCAAAATGGAAATTTACAAATGGTAATTGATGGCTACAGTTGCGGTGGAGAAAATCTTTTTTATAGCGCTTTTATTGATGTCACTGGGCCGAATGGGCCAGGAAATCCTAATGGATCATTTAGTGATTTTGGAGAAGTTCAAAGTGGCACCAGCAACTTAATAATTTTTAATTTAACCGGAGTGCCACCGGGAGAGTACCGGTTAAGAATTATGGCCGAATCTTATACCGGTGCATTACCTTCTGCTAATCCCTGTAAAGTTGATTTCAAGGGGGAAACGGAAGATTATACCTTCATTATATGTCCTAGTGGGCAGAACTGTGTAGCAAAACCATTAGTAGGAATATCTTCCACTCAGAATTATGGGATTGCTCCCTTAGTAGTTGATTTTGCTCCTGATTTTGGGGAATTGACCATTAACAGCCTCTTCATAGACACAACCTCTTATACCTACAGTTGGATTTTTCAAGGAGGCCAACCTACATCCTCAACTGAAAAATATCCAACAATTGTATATAATTCACCCGGCAAATACGATGTTTCTCTTGAGATAACCAATACTGCAGGTACATCGACCTTAACAAAAAATCAATATGTAGAAGTACTTGGACCCAATGATTGTCCACCAATGCGAAATCTCACCAGTATGGTTTCCAGTGGGATATATAAAGCTTCCGAAGTGTTAATGATCGATGGTTCGATTTTAACAGGTAGTAATGTAACCATACAGGCTGGGCAAACTTTAAATTTCTTGTATCCTTTTCAGGTGCAGTCAGGGGCGGATTTACTTGCCAAAATTGCTGGTTGTGATCAATAGTAAATCATTATTTTGACTAATTTCTTAATACTAAATTACGATTTGTAAGATGAATAAATCTTTCATATTCCTGACAGGCCTTTTATTGAATCTGCAGATGAACCTCAATTCACAAAACCAACTTTTTATCGAAGGAAATGTCGATACGACAACCATTTTGGATGATGGATTTGAAGATGGAAATTTGAGTCCGTTTAGTACTGGAGGTGATGCAACGTGGAGTATTCAAAGCCTGATGTCCAATACCGGATCAAAGGCAGCAATAAGTGGTCTCATAGCTGAAGATCAAGAATCCTATTTGGAATATAATCTGACCGTACCAGTAGGGGCTACCGCTATTGTTTCTTTTGCTGCAAAGGTTAGTACTTATAATGTTTTTACTTTTACTGTTGATGGTGAAATTGTCTGGGATATTTACGGTACAAGTGATTGGAATACCTATAGTCCTATTACTCTTGGAGAAGGGAATTATATTCTCAGGTGGAGTCTAAATGTGTCTTACACCGATCCACCATTTCAAGACAAAGCGTGGTTAGATGACGTTAATATCTACTTTATGGATCATTTCGCCATCAAAATCAAGGACAATACGGAAGGTGTGGGAAAAATACTTACAAGCGATAAGGAAGGAAATGCATATTGGAGTACACCTAGCAGTTTATTTAGCAAACCTCAAAATTTACCACTAAGCCTTTCTGGTAAGTTTAGCGGTCCCATATTGACTATCGAAAACAATTTTCCAGGAGTCTATAGTGAGACTTCACCTTCTCTCGGAATTAAAATTCCTGTGGCCGATATTGGAATTTGTGTTGATTCATCAGTTCTCTCTGGATTTAGATCTATCAATTCTGTAAATTTTGGTTTCGAATCTTTGTATGCTGGATACTCTGGTTTTGCATCCACCGGAGGAATCCGTGGCTTTCAATCAAATGATGCTTCATTTGTGGGCTTCGAGTCAAACAGTTCTTCGTATGGATTTGAGAATAATTTTTCGACTTCACACGGATTTGTTTCCTATGGAGCTGGTGGTGATGGGATATATGTCACTGGTTCAAGTGGATTCGCTGGTAATTTCGATGGTGATGTGCAAGTAACCGGTATGCTTACCAATGGTGGAGGTTCTTTAAAAATTGACCATCCTCTTGATCCTGAAAATAAATACTTGTATCATTCATTCGTAGAATCAGCCGATATGATGAATATTTATAATGGTAATATTTCGTTAGATGCAAATGGTAGTGCAGTAGTTGTTTTACCCGACTGGTTTGAGGCATTGAATTTTGATTTTCGATATCAGCTTACTTGCATTGGAGGTTATGCCCAAATTTATATATCGGAAAAAATTGTAGATAATCAATTTAGGATAGCTGGTGGAACACCAGGGTTAGAGGTATCCTGGCAGGTTACAGGTGTTAGGAAAGATCCTTATGCGGTTGCAAATCCAATTGTTACCGAGGTGGAGAAGCCACTAAACGAGAAAGGATATTTTTTGCATCCCAAAGCTTATGGATTTAAGGCAGAAAAAGGAATAAACTACCAGATTAGTCAGGAGAATTTAACGAGAGACCAAACAAAAATTATATTAAATAGACAGTAATCTCACTTCACTATTTCATTGAACAGTAATAATGAATCTGTAGTTGAATGCCAGCAAAAATAGAAAATTAGCAAATCATGAAAAAAATTCTCATAATCTTGCCCCTATATGTTGGATTTCAGTCCCATCTATTTTCTCAATGGGTGGATCAAGGTAGTTACTTATTAACTACTGACTGGGCCTGGATTCGTAACACTCGTGGATTATATTTGAGTTACGATCAAAATGATGCCAATGAGGTTAGCACGGATCAAAATGGAATGTTGCGGTTTGTGCGAAATACTGATCAAGCTACCAATACATCCTTCAGAATCGATGACGATAGTAATAATTATTATTTGCATCCAAATGGGGGAGGTACAATATATTTAAATTTTCAACAGGATCAGTCAATCAGTTATGACCATAATAGAGGTTATATTTGGGCAGGTGCAGCTGCAAGCCTGGGCACATTAGGAATGTATGCTAAGAAACTTGATTTATTATCTGAAGGAGATATCACTCTCACGGGCCATGGAGCTTCCATACATAATCAAATCCATATTAATGACGTGGGCATTGGAGTAAATAGATATCCCACTAACTATGATTTCGAAATCGATGGTGATGTAGGAATCTCAGGAGCAGTTTATGGGTTATCCGATCGGAGAGCCAAAAGTAATATAGAATCATTATCAAATGTATTGTCATCAGTTATTACTCTAAATCCCGTTTCATATACCAATCTCGTTGAGACTGAGGAAGAGCCTATTAGATACGGACTGATTGCGCAAGAAGTTGAAAAGGTATTTCCCAATCTTGTGGGAGAGTTTGGACCAGGTGACGATGAAGGTCAATTGAAAGCGATCAAATATTTGGATTTGATACCACTTCTGGTTCAAGCTATTAAGGAACAAAATGAAGTCATAGTTGCATTACAAGAAGAAATTCGAAATAAATAATTGTCTCTAAATAATATTATATGAACCATATAAACCTTATCTACTCAATATTTTTCATATCCTTTCTTTTTCTAAATTCTTTGTTTTCTCAAGAACAACTGGAGTTAAAAGGAGCACTTAGTATAGAAAATTCAAATAGTGAAACACCAATTGCGGGAACCATTCGCTGGAATGCTACTAGTAATGATTTTGAAGGGTATGATGGTTCAATTTGGCGATCTCTGACTGCCAATAGTGGTGTTAATGGTTCGACAGGAACAATAAGTGATTATGGCGTAGGTCTGACCATTGAAAATCAAAAGCTATTTATTGCGGGTGCTAATGGTTTAGATGGATTTGGAAGTTCGGTTTCTTCTGATTCGATTTGGTCGGTGATCGGGGCGCCCTATACGAATGTCAATGGACAAATTGCTCAAGGGGTAGCCTACGTCTATAAGTTTGAGGATAATAAATGGGTGATTAAAGACACATTGACAGGATCTGATTCCCAAAATTACGAAAGCTTTGGTAATTCAGTGGCCATCAGTGGAGATCGGATTGTGGTAGGAGCAAAGGATTCCGGGATAAGTGGAAAAGTCTACTTTTACACAAGAAATGGAGATCAATGGATCGAAAGTCAGAAGATATTTGCACCTAACAGCGATGATGGTCAGTTCGGATACAAAGTGGATATAGATGGAAACTACGCGATCATTTCAGCTTATTTGGCGAATGTCGGACCAAATATTGATCAGGGCCGTGTCTACATTTATCATTATAATGGATCATTTTGGGAGTTTCAAGATGATATTACAGCAGGCGATGGAGTAGCAGATGACCAATTCGGATCGTCAGTCGCTATCAAGGGAGATTTGGCAGTAGTGTCCGCAGAAGTCAAAATGGTGGATGGTTTCACCGATCGAGGTGCGGTCTATTTATTTGGAAGAAATGGGATTATCTGGGAAGAGTTGGCGTTTAAACCAGAACCCCAAGTGTCAAATGATTACCAAAATTTTGGTAAAAGTATTGATTTTGACGGTACCAGTCTTCTTGTTTGTGATGCCGGATATGGCGATATCACAGGCTACTTTTTCAGCTGGAATGATGGGTGGTTTCTTAGTGATGTTGTTATCGCTCCCAGCAACCCTGATGGTGGCAGTGGTGCTTTCTACCAAGACCGACTGATGCTTTTTCTTTCGGGATTCTGCTGGACAAATAGCGGTTGGAAAAACAATAAACTGTTCTCGAATGGTGATGGAATCTTTGGAAATCAGGAATCTTTTTGCACGAGTGTCGAAATGACAGGTAATAGCATATTTGTTAGTAATTCATATGATGGCAAAGTTTATGTCTATTTGTTTAAGAACAAATGATTGTTTCGTTAATATTCAGTAAATCGGATATTTGGGTTTTATGAAAACACATTGTTTAATTTGACATTAGAACGCTATGGGCAAGACCTTTTATTTTCTGACATTTATTGTCACCATCCATGTTTCCTGTCTTGAGAGTAATAAATTGATACATGTCAATATGCATGGAATTGCTAAGCATTATAGCATGGAAGAACTTACACTAAGTGCAACTAAGATTTTCATTGTGAAAGTTGATAATGTGATAATTAATGGTGAAATCGATCGGTATAATTTTTTATTGCAAGATTTGATTAAGAACCAATCGATTGACGGAGTTGTAAAATCCTTTGTAATGGAGTTCCATTTTATGGATGATCGTAGTCCAAGATATAGACTCCGAAGTGGCAGTGAATATTTGATATTTGTAAAGGAAAATGGTGAGATTGTAGGAGGTTTATATCAGGGAATTTTGGAATTGATTAAGGATGAAGCAAATACAACTTATTACCTGAGAGATTTGAATGGCAGATTGAGAGTATTGGCGAATGGTGAGGTCACAACCAGTGCTAATAGGGTGGATAAAGTCCTGAATGGGAAGATGTTGATTAAAGATGATGATAATGGTCTGAATTTTAATAATAAGCAATCTAGTAGACTTGAAGTTGCCCCAAAAGCATTAGACTCACTCCCAATCTTCGAAAAAATTGAAAAGGAAGACATTCCCGTAAGTATCAATATCTTTTTGGAAAAGATAAAAAAGACAATGTCTGTACAAGACAATCAACCTAGGTTTTCTCCTGGATATTATGAAAAAGACGACTCCGGTCATACTCAATGGCACCCAAATCCAATTTTAGATTCATATAGAAGCAAATTAGAAGATTTTTCGATTTCTGAGTATGATGCTTCTGAAACAAACTCGTTCGGTCAACTGGGGGCATGTGGTGCCCAAATTCTCAATATTGTTTTTCAGCAAGTGCCTGAAAGCTGGTGGAGTTGGCAACTGAATAATGATGCAATGTTTCATTGGAATCAATTCATGGATATTTACAGATACATTGATTCTGACGGCACTTGGAGTGATGGGAATGGCACTAATGAATTTGGAGGATTTCCCACAAATTACAGTAGCTATTGTGAAGGTTTGGCATGTTGTATCACTTATTCGGGGGGGAATTGCACTCAGATTACAGAAACGGATATAATATTGGATGGAGATCTTTCTTGGACTTCTGATTTTAATTTTGCATTTCAAAATTATAGTGTTTACTCCTATATGCCGATTATTATGCATGAGTTGGGTCACTCATGGGGATATATTCAAGGTACTTACCAGGAAACCTATGATTATCCTAATTTGTCAGTAATGCATGCATATTATTCAGGCATTGTAGAAGATGGAAAAGGGATTCATTCGAGTGATGCCTACCTTATCAGAAGGCATTATGATGATCAAAAATCTATACCCACTTTTTGGGATATTGGTGTTGAATCTTATTATGCGCCAGGTGGAAACCTTAGAAATTCGACTCTTTCCAGTTCAAGTCGAACTCCTGGTGAGAGTTTTGCAGTGGAGAATTTCACGGTGGAAAACATGAGCAATAACCAAGTTAATAATTTATATGTTAGATTTTATTTATCCAACAATAGTTATATTTCGACATCAGATATTCCAGTGGGAACATATTACTGGAATAGCTTTAATGCTGAGAGTTACTATACCGGAGATTTTAATTTGGCGATTCCCAATAACCAATACATACAGGCAGGAGAATATTATGTTGGTGCTATAGTATCCAGGAATGTGGATCAGGGTGATGATTATGCTAGTAATAATCAAACATTCTTGGCTGAGAAACTCAATATTACTCACAAACTTCAAGATATTTGTGAACTAGCTTCATATTTGGCAATTCAAGAAAATTGTGTTAGTACATTTGTCAATCTCGACCAGAGAAATAGTCCGAGTGGTATTATTCCAGAATTTAGTTGCTATTCAGATGATGTTTATGTAGACGCATGGTTTTATACTTCGGTGCCTTTGAGTGGTCAAGTTAATATTGAGACAACGCCAGCAAATAATGGACTTAGCGATCTTGTTATTCAAATTTATGAGGGTTCATGTTCTTCTTTAACGCCAATTAAGTGTGATGATGATAGTAGTCCTTTGGGAACACATGCTTATGTTGCATTGACCAATCAAGAACCAGGAAAAATATTATATATAAGAGTGGTTGACTATAATTCTGATGAATTGGGTGAATTTGGTATCTGTGCTTATCAGTCATGTCCACCTAATTACGAAGGTAATAATTCTCTAACTGATTCAATAATGGTCGATCAGATGATTCAATCTAATGGTATTATAGAATCTGAACAAGTAATTTTTGGACAAAGTACTTCTCTATATATTTCCAACACTGAGATAAATCTACTTCCAAATTTTGAAATATCGAATGGAACAATCTTTGAAGCTCTTATTGATACTTGTGGAAATTGATGAAACATTCAGCATTGAAATAGTCAATCACAAATTAAAGGGATTTCATTCGGTTAACTTTTGATTGTTTCTGGAGTTTTTCTCTATCAGATTGATTTGAGGGGATCCATCCTTTCTTGAATCATTACAATTTACCGCTTCATGATGTCGGGTTTATCTGGTTACTTGACTCATCATTAATTCAGGACCTTACTTAATTATTATATTTTTCCCTATTTCCCCATAAATAGGTAGAGTACCAAACCCATTTTTGCAGGATTGCACTGCTTACCACTTTCCTGTAAAATTGTAACCATAAAGTTGTATTATTAAATTGTGGGAACATCATGATTATGAGCGAAGTCGTGCCAATGCGTATTGCCCTGGTGGATGATCACCGGATCCTGTTGGATGGGATCGAGTCGCTGCTATCCGGTAGCGAGGAGTACGAAGTGGTGGTGAAAGAAAGTAATAGTGCAGACTTGCTGGGGAGCCCCCATTTGGGAATGCTGGATTTGCTGATTATGGATATCAATATGCCGGAGCTGGATGGGATTGAGGTGCTGAAGCAATTACAAGAACGGGGATTTGCCGGAAAGTGTATCATATTATCTTCTTATGATGACCTCTACCTGGTAAATGAAGCGATTCAAGCGGGAGCCCGGGGATATATTACCAAAAGTTCGGCGACTGAATATCTGGAAGAAGCACTTCAAATTGTGCAGGATGGTCAGTTATACTATAGCCCGGACATCAAGGAAAGAATTTTGCAATCATTTGCCACGCCCATGCGCACTACTCCGGAATTGAATAACGAAGAAACGCTCTTGCGTCAGCTGACCGACCGGGAAAGGGAAATCCTTCAATTAATTGCCCAGCAATATACCAGTGAAGAGATTGGCTTAAAACTTTTTATTGCCAAAAGTACCGTCGATACCCACCGAAAAAACCTGATCAATAAATTAAAAGTAAAAAATGCCGTGGGATTGGGTCTTTTTGCCAAACGGAATGGATTGATTTAAATACCGAAAAATAATTAAGATGAACTTCTATAAACTTTTTATTTTGATATTTTTTTCCCAGAATTTTTCGATTACGATATATTCTCAGACTTCCCTCAAAGACATAGTACTCACTTATGATCTTAATAGAGTGGCAGATCCTGGAAACATGGGGAGATATCCGATTGACCGTGCTCAAGTAGTGCATATGGAG
>JAGQWV010000100.1 GCA_020437045.1 Saprospiraceae bacterium
TGGAGCCATTCCTCCAATTGGTAGCCAGCTTGGAAAGGGCGACAGAAGAGTTAGGCTTAAAGATTATAATCGAGGGTTATGATCCTCCATCGGACAACAGGATTGACAAGTTTATGATTACTCCGGATCCCGGTGTCATTGAAGTAAACATTCACCCCTCTTCATCCTGGAAAGATCTGGTCCGTAATTACGGCTTGCTCTATGAAGAAGCCAGGGAAGCGCGCCTTAGTACAGAAAAATTTTATCTTGATGGCCGGCATACGGGCACCGGGGGAGCCAATCACGTGACCATCGGGGGAGCAAAGCCAGCGGATAGTCCCTTGCTCAGACGTCCTGATTTGCTGAGGAGTATGGTGACTTATTGGCAGCATCATCCGGCTTTGTCTTATGTTTTCTCTACTCAGTTTATTGGTCCTACTTCGCAAGCGCCACGTGTTGATGAAGCTCGAAATGAGATGCTATATGAGTTGGAACTTGCATTCCAACAAATACCATCGGGGAAGGAGAATGAAGTACCATTCTGGCTGGTAGATCGGATATTCAGGAATTTGTTAGTTGATGTAACCGGCAATACTCACCGAGCGGAATTTTGCATAGACAAGTTGTATTCTCCCGATTCTTCATCAGGTAGATTGGGTATCCTGGAATTTCGTGGATTTGAGATGCCACCGCATTTTCAGATGTGTATGGTGCAATTTCTGCTCATCCGGGCATTGATAAGCCGGTTTTGGAAAGACCCATATGACCACAGATTAGTTCGTTGGGGGACAGCCCTGCACGACAAATTCCTCCTGCCACATTATTGTTATAAGGATCTTTCGGAAGTGGTTGAGGATCTTAACAAGGCTGGATATCCGATTTCAATGCAATGGTTTGATCCTTTCTTTGCTTTCCGGTTTCCATTCTTAGGTGAGTTGCAGGTCGATGATATCCATATTGAGCTTCGGATGGCAATTGAACCCTGGCATGTATTGGGTGAAGAAGTAGCATCCAGTGGTACGGCGAGGTTTGTGGACTCTTCACTGGAGCGAATTCAGGTAAAGATCAGTGGACTGACGGATTCACGCTACAAGCTGCTATGCAATGGATATCCTATTCCACTCAAGAGCACCGGTGTTCAGGGTGAGTATGTGACAGGTATACGCTATAAAGCCTGGAAGCCACCATCTTCACTGCATCCAACCATTGACGTAGATACTCCACTCGTCATTGATCTTTATGACACCTGGACAAAGAAATCAGTGGGAGCTTGCCAGTATCACGTCGCTCATCCCGGAGGCCGTAATTATCAAACGTTTCCGGTAAATAGTTATGAAGCAGAATCAAGGAGAATATCCCGGTTTTTCGATTATGGACATACTATCGAGATCACTGAGCCAACGGTACAGTCACCCACTTCGGCCGGTCGTTTTGTGACCCGAACCATTGCCCGCAGCGAATTCAAAGGGGAAACGGTAGAGTTCTCCGCTGATTATCCCAATACCATGGACCTAAGAATGCTGCACAAAAAAAATAGGTAGCGCTTCCGTTAAATTTTGGGAACTTTGATCGTATGATAGAGACCTATTTGAAAGAGAGGCGGGCGGAAGCTATTCATTTCTTTGATGAGTTGGCCGACGCGCAGGGGGAGATATTTCCGCATTGGCAAAAATTGGTAAAATATTACGACAAGATCGGTGATACAAAACTTGTCCAGAAAGCCGCTGATGTAGTCCGGTATCTGAAGGAAAATGGGGTTACCTACAATATCTATGGAGATCCGGAAGGACTAAACAGGCCATGGCATCTGGATCCTATTCCGATTCTGATAGAATCCAAGGATTGGGCAGAGATGGAACGTGGAGTAAAACAGAGGGCCGAACTTATGAACCTGATCCTTAAGGATATCTATGGATCACGCACACTAATACGTCAGGGCCTTTTACCTTTTGATTTGATCTACAACCATCAGGGGTTTCTCCGGCAGGTTGATAAGGTCCGGGTCAGTGGTGAGCATCAATTGATACAATATTCAGCTGATTTGGCCCGTGGACCTAATGGAAAGATGTGGGTGCTCTATGACCGTACTGACGCTCCGTCGGGATCCGGGTATGCTTTGGAAAACCGGGCGGCGATGACCAGGGTTTTTCCCGACCTTCTACGAGAAAATCATATCTCGAAGATTAGCTCATATTTCCAAACCTTTCGAAATACGCTGGTACGTTTATCCAAGCAAAATCAGGATGATCCGCGGATCGTTTTGTTGACCCCGGGTCCGAGTAATGAAACGTATTTTGAGCATGCATATCTGGCGTCGACGCTGGGTTTTATTTTGGTAACAGGGGAGGATCTGGTCGTCAGAGATGGTTATGTGTGGTTAAAAACGATCAGTGCACTCGAAAAAGTGGATGTCATTGTCAGACGTGTTGATGATGTTTTCTGCGATCCTCTGGAGTTTCGGGAGGATTCGCATCTGGGAGTGGTTGGGCTCACGGAAGTCGTACGGCAGAATAAGGTTTTGCTGATCAATACATTAGGAAGCCGGATCTTAGAAAATCCGGGTCTTATGGCCTTTCTGCCGGGGCTTTGTCAGACAATGCTGGGTGAAGATCTGATTTTGCCTTCAGTTGCAACCTGGTGGTGTGGTCAGGTTACGGAAAAAAAGTATGTCCTGGATAATATCCAAAATTTGGTAATACGACCGATCTATCAGACGCATATTGAAAAACCGATTTTAGGACCGGATTTAACTAAGGAAGAAGTCTCTGCATGGAAAAAGAAAATTGAAGCTAAACCTTTTCTTTATGTAGGCCAGGAGATTGTCGAATTTTCCACTTCTCCTTCATTGATTGATGGAAAAATGGTAGCGAGAAATACGGTCTTACGTACCTATGCCGTGGCAGACTATGACCGGCAGACTTACGAGGTGATGCAAGGAGGATTGAGCCGGAGTGCACCCGAAAAAGGAGCTTTTCTCGTTACAAATCAAAAGGGAGGAATTAGTAAAGATACCTGGGTGATTGGATCACCATCAACGATTCGCACGGATCATCGGGTGGTTTATCAACTGAGAAAATCTGAGGCATATATACCAAGTAGTACTGGTGAAAACCTGTATTGGCTCGGTCGGTATTTGGAAAGAGCTATTAGCCTGGTGCGCTATTTACGAATTGTGCTCCGACAATACAATGAAGAAGAAAGTATCGAGCCCTGGCGTGATCATTCCATGCTTTGTATCCTTAAAGGGTTGACTGATCTGACCAAAACCTATCCTGGGTTTTATGACAAAAAGACCGGACGTGATCCAGCCACTGAATTGGTCCAAATTATTGCTGATTATAACAAAATCGGATCGCTTGGTAGTACTTTGCAATCATTTGTCCGAAATGGCTATAAGGTGAGAGACCGTTTGAGTCTCGATATCTGGCGAATACTCGATAGCATATCCGATGAAATTGAAGCATTGCAGAAAGTCAATGGTGATCTACCACTGCTGCACGGTGTCCTTGACCGGCTGATCATCAAACTAATGGCTTTTGTAGGTCTCAATATCGACACTATGTCACGTGAAGCAACCTGGCGATTGGTAAACATAGGGCGGTTTATTGAATCATCGATCAATAGTGCGCAGATTTTAATGATTTTAACTCCAAGACAGAATGAAGACATTGACCAGCATCTCTTAGAGACGGTTTTGTTATCTCAGGAAAGTCTTGTTTCCTATCGATATAAATATCGTTCGCGAGTGGAGATCACAGGAGTGCTCGAATTATTGATTAAAGAAGAACTTAATCCCAAATCATTAATTTATCAAATCAATCATTGTGATGAATATATCAGGAAGATTAAAAGTACAGGGGAGAAGAACTTGAATTCTGCCCAGAAGAAATTGCTGGAATTATCCACGTTGATTAGATTATCCGATATTGAAAAATTGGATAGTACGATACATGGTAATCGAAAAGAGCTTAAAATTCTGCTGCAGAAGGTGATTCAAAATTTGATCGAAGTATCAGATCAGATTTTTCAAACATATTTTGCACATTCCCGCGAAAAATATGCTTTTGTGAGTTCAAAACTACCGGAAATATGATCTATAAGGTAGAACATAAGACGGAGTACGAATATCAGGATTCTGCCACAGCATGCTATAATATTGTCTTTCAAAAACCACTGATCTGTTCTTTTCAGCGGCTTCTTTTTCATGAGTATAAAATTAATCCCGAACCGGAAATAGTAGAAGAGAGGATTGACTTTTTTGAGAATAACTATGCTTATTTTTCGCTGGAATTTCCCCACAAAAAGCTTTCTGTATTATCTAAAAGTAAAGTGGTGATAACCAAACCTTTTTGGCAGGATTTTGTCCCGGAAAATTCGGTCAGCTGGGAAAAAGTCGTCCGATACTTGAAAAGCACTTCGGCGGCAAATGATATTCGACAGTTTTGCCTGGATTCGACGTTAGTCTATCAAATCAATGGCATGCAGGAATATATCCGGGAAGTTTTTACTCCGGACAAACCCATTCTTACGGCAATGTTGCAATTTAATTCAAAGATTTATAAAGATTTTAAATACCGGTCCGGATATACAGATATCTCTACTCCATTGGAAAAACTATTTCAAGAACGGGTGGGGGTGTGTCAGGATTTTGCTCATTTTACGATCGGTTGCTTAAGGTCCTTAGGCCTGGCAGCAAAATATATTAGTGGTTACATAGAGACCATTCCTGCCCCCGGACAGAAAAAACTCAAGGGAGCGGATGCATCACATGCCTGGTTGGCCATTTATGTTCCCGATCTGGGGTGGGTAGAATTTGATCCGACAAATAATTTGATGGTCAATCAGCAACATATCAGGGTAGCTACAGGACGGGATTTTAAAGACGTTGTTCCAATGAAGGGGATCGTTTATTCCAGTGGTACACACAAACTCAAAGTTGCCGTCGATGTCCAACAAATTGGTGAATGAATTATAAAAATTCATCAGCCCAGAATGCCAGCGCTAGTGCTTCCTCGATAGCCCTGGAATCGATTAAGGCTTTGATCTTCTGATGGATGTCATTCCTTTTATTTTCCTGACTAAGATCAGAATCTCGGATCTCTTTGACAGATTGCAGATCTCTTATTTGTGTCCATGAATCGTCGGATGGTACATTTGGTTGACTCCCTAATTGACCAAGGTCGTTTCCATTCAGGATTATACTTGTTTTAATATGTTGGGGAAGCCTGTCGATACCTATCGCCAGTTCCCTCGAGGGTTTTGTTATCTCGAAAAGGGCATCGCCAAAAGCCCGGCAATACCAGTTTGCCCCCATGCGTCCTATTAAATCCAGTTGACTACTGTCAAGGTTGTCATCTTTATCAAGAAATTCTTCTCTGACGTGCATTTTTAGAATACGGCAAAGAATGAGATTGCCTGAGGCTCCCTGATCTCCGAGGGTTATAATATCACTAACCTTACATTCGAGTACCACCGGAGCTTCACCGACATATGGAGGTCTGATGATGTCACAATTCTTCATGGTGAATCCAGCCTTCTCAAATTCGTTGACACCTTGGGGATATTCATTGCTTGCCAGCGATATTTGCTGCCCCATCGAATAATTAACCATATTGATGGCCACCTCCGGTACTTCCTTTAAATTGAGAAAGGTATCTTTTACAGATGAATCATATCCGCGACGTGAAACAGAAAAAACAGCAATGGGGGGATTTGAACTGAAGATATTGAAAAAACTAAATGGGCTAAGATTCACCTGACCCTGTAAATTAGTAGTGCTGGCTAAGGCGATGGGTCGTGGACCTACTGCTGATACAAGCAATTGATGGCGGGTTGGGATGGATAAAGCAGAAAGTAAAAAAGTCTTCATATCGTGGATCAGCAGTAGTCATTAGGAAAGTGCTGGTAAGATTTGAGCAGATGCTGTGCCGAATCCCACTTGCACTTCTCCCTTGATCGCCCGGCCTTTTAATGTGATCGTATCAAGGTCTTCCAGGAATGTTCGTTTTATTTCATTGGATAATGGCAACGTTTTTTTACCGCCTTCCGTGAGTTCCAGCATTGAACCCAGGGAATGGTGGTCAGGACCGCTTATAGTACCCGATGCCATTACATCACCAATATTTATATTACAGCCATTTATGGTGTGATGGGCTAGTTGCTGGCGTATGTTCCAATAAAGGTATTTACTATTGGATTGGACAATGGTGGTTTCATTGCGATTTGACGGAGTGATCGTAACTTCCAGATCGATGTTATAATTAGCAGCACCGTTATATTGCAAGTAGGGTAGAAGTTTCTTCTCCGGAGCTGGTCCTTTGGTCTTGAAAGGTTCTAAAGCTTCGAGTGTGACTACCCACGGCGACATTGTTGAGGCAAAGTTTTTACCGAGAAAAGGTCCCAGCGGCGCGTATTCCCAACTTTGGATATCACGAGCTGACCAATCATTAAACAGAGTCATTCCAAATATATAATCTTCAGCT
>JAGQWV010000101.1 GCA_020437045.1 Saprospiraceae bacterium
TGGATGCTAACGGTGTTATTGAGATGACCGCTGGGACGGTGATTGTACATGGTCCAACCAGTTCCAACAATGGTGCCATCGATTATGATATATCCTTTACTATCACTGGTGGTACCTTAGTAGCTGTCGGAAGTTCCCGTATGGCACAAGCTCCGGGATCCACCTCTAGCCAAAATTCCATTCTGGTGGGTTTTGGTAGTACAGGTTCGTCCAGCCAGATGATTCATATTGAGGATGAAAATGGAAGTGATGTTCTTACCTTTCAACCAGGTAAAAGTTATCAGGCATTGACCTTTTCTTCTCCAGCGTTGGTGCAGGGAAAGACATACTCCATTCTACTGGGTGGTTCTAGTGATGGCACTTCCATGGATGGTTTTTATAAAGAGGGTGAATACGCTGGAGGAACAATCTTTAGGAATTTCGAAATTTCAGGAATTACTACGGTAATACAGTAATCCGAAATGCAAAATAATATTGCACTGGTTTAGGTAAATTGAATTGAACCTGGAGTGTTGGGATTTGTCTCAACACTCCTGTTTGAAGTGAAAAAATGTGTGGCTAGATAATCATCCTTAAATGTTTCAGTAAATAGAAAATTGCTCATAATAAATTCATATTCTATTAGTTCAGACTTACAAAAAACAGAAGGCAATGGGTAATTTAACTGAAAAGAGATGGCATCAAAAAATATTTATAATATGCTTTTTGATCAGCCTCAATTTAATCGTGAATAATGGACAGGCACAAGAAAATCCAGTGAGTCAGTATTTCGATGGTAGTTTTCATCTCTCAAATACATTAAATTCAGATTATTCTAATTTTTTTCAAACAGCAAGTCTTAATAATACAGAAGATGATGAATATGCAAATCGGAAGGTGGTAAAGAAGAAGCTTTATTTAGTTGATCTGGACCGGGTTTTTTATCAGAGTCTATTTATAAATATTCTGGCTATTCTTTCGGTGCTTTATTTTATTTATCTCCCTAAATACAAGAGTTCTACGATAGTGTTCACTTTTGTCCTATTTGATCTGGCTATTTTTTTGCTAACATTTGTGCTCAATCAAGTTAAGATATCGATGGGCGCGGCTTTTGGACTTTTTGCCGTTTTCTCTATGCTTCGCTATAGGACCCTGGGAATTGCCGTCCATGATATGACGTATTTGTTTTTATTTGTAGCCATGGGGGTTTTAAGTGCTATTCAATTAGAATATGACCAACTCGCCATTATTTTGGCAGTATTGGTTACCTGCACCTACATCATGGATAGCCTCTGGTTTTCTATTCCTAAAGAATCATACAGAATTAGAATCGATGATCTTGAGCTCATCAAGCCTGAAAAGAGAAGAGTGCTCATCGATTATTTGTCAACTCGGACTGGTCTGGATGTGGATGGTGTCAAGGTCGACAAAATAAATTTGAAGAAATCAAGAGCCATGATTACCCTTTTTTACAAAAAGCAAGAATTATGAAAAAGACGATATTGATTTTGTCCTTCTTGTCTACAATAGTTACAATCTGGTCTCAAAATGAGAATTTTGGACTATGGTATGAAATGGATTTGCAAAAAGAGGTAGGCAAATGGACCATAGGTTCTGACCTCGAGATTAGAAGTCTGGGATTATCTCATATGGAACGTGCTTCATGGCAGTTGACAGGAGATTATGAGCTTAAATCATGGTGGCAACTTGGTGCTGGTGTTACGGGAATGTTTGTCTATGATCATAAATATGCTTATAACCAACCCCGGTTGCGTTTTTTCATTAAAAATAAATTTGAGAAAAAGCTAAGCAGATTTAAATTGGAATGGAAAGAAAAAATCAGATGGACTTTTAAAAATGAAACGCTAAGATTGAAAGAAGACGGCGAGATTGATCATTATCGAGTTAATCCGGATTTGACGGCCATTAGCTCATTTGAAGTGAAATATGATATACCAAAATCTAAATTATCACCTTGGGTTAGTGTGGATGCTTTCTTAAAATTAAATGATCCCGAAGTTAGATCGTTTGAGAATTGGAGGACAACCTTAGGGGTTGACTATAAGGTTAATAAGGCCATAAGGTTATCCATTTTTGGATTGAAAAATTCCCAATTAGATTCGGAAGATTCCTATGGCATTTGGGCAGCTGGTGTTCTCATGCGATATCGACTTTAAAGGGAAATAGCATCCGAATTTTACCGAATTATTTTCCCTTGCTTTGGTTCTGCTACATACAATTATTTAGACGAATAGTAGTCTTTATGACAATTTTGCTTTTGGTTGTATTAACCTTCTTTAACCTTAATTAACATTAAAACCGAGTACATGGAGGCTACTAACCCCGTTTAGTGAGATGATGTACAATGCGTTTGATTTTAAAATTAATCAATTTATATGAGAGGAATTATACTTGTGATAATGCTGATCGTTTTTGTCTCCAAGGTCTCCGCTCAGACACTTGATGATCTCCGGATTAATGGGGACTATGAGGACCGGCCATTGCATTTAGTGTTGTTGGACCTGGAGTTAAACTACCGGTTAGAATTTAAATTTGAGAAAGATGATCTTCGCGACTTCCGGATTACTCACTCTTTCCGAAGAGCTCATTTAAATGAGGTTTTGGACATACTGCTATCCGGTACTGGTTTCAATTACAAAGTTGCGACAGGACGGACAATTAGTCTTTTTCGTCAGACGGCGGAAAATATGGTAATGGCTAGTCAATCAACTGTTGCACCCACGCGGCAAAAGTTTACTGCTTCCGGAGTTATAAAAGATGCGGGTACTGGTGAAAGGTTACCTTTTGCGAATGTATCGGTGTACAGGACGTCTATCGGTAATGTAACCAATGCAGATGGTTATTTTACGCTCTTTGAGGTGCCTGATGATACATCGGTATTGGAGGTAAATTATCTTGGATATCAGCTGACGTACTTCAGGTTGCAACCGGATATGGATATGTCCGATTTGTCGATTGAAATTAGTGAATCCGGTGTCGAACTGCAGACAATTGTGGTACAAGCAAACCGGGAGGAACAGATGATAAAAGCATCTAGTGGAGTGAGTACGGTGGGATTAGCCCCTCAAGCTATGTCCACATTGCCTAGCTATGGTGAGAAAGATGTATTTCGGTCTTTACAGCTTTTACCTGGCATTAGTGGTACCAATGAGAGTTCCTCCGGACTCTATGTGCGGGGAGGCACACCGGATCAGAATTTGATTTTGCTCGATGGATTTACTGTCTACCATGTTGACCACTTGTTTGGTTTTTTCAGTGCTTTTAATTCGAATGCGATCAAGGATATCCAATTACACAAAGGCGGTTTTGAGGCACAGTATGGAGGCCGGTTGTCCAGTGTCGTTGATATGACGGGCAAGGATGGAAATACTGAGCAGTTTAACATGGGTGCCGGACTAAGTTTGCTTAGCTATAATGGCTATATAGAGGCACCTTTTGCCGGAGGGAAAGGATCTTTTATTGTGACAGCACGACGGTCTTTTCAAAGTAAGTTTTACAGTAGTTTGTTTGATGCATTTACAGGGATTAGTGAAAGTAATGAGCAACCGCAGCGAAATGGTCCCGGAGGAGGACGAATCCCCGGATTTGGACAGCAAGAGTTTCAACCGAACTCTTATTTCTATGACTTAAATACAAAGCTCACTTACCGCTTTGGCCGGAAGGATATTTTATCTATCAGCTTCTATAATGGAGAGGATAAACTAGATAACTCCAGAATCACCAATAATTCGTTTTTCCGGGGTGGGTTTGGTGGAGGCAACCCGGATTTTAATTTTAATAGCGATAATATAGATCTGTCCAATTGGGGTAATGTTGGAGCCAGCCTAAAATGGTCTAGAAAATGGAATGACTTTCTGTATTCCAAATTGACCACATCTTATTCGAACTATTTCAGTACCCGGGACCGAAGAAACCAGACCACAGTTACCAGAAATGATACAACTACCACTCGAAACATTGGAAATTATGAAAACAATGACTTGAGAGATTTTACCATCAAGTTTGACAATGAATTAAAATTGTCTCCTACTCAACAGATTGATTTTGGTATTCAGAGTACGTACAATATAATAGAATATATCTACACGCAAAATGATAGTACTACAATTATCGACCGGGATAATCAAGGGACAACTAGTTCCATTTATGTACAGGATAGATTGTCTATTGCTGAAAGATATATACTCAAAGGGGGCTTGAGGGCTTCACATTTTTCCGTGACTAATGGTATTTTTCTAGAGCCTCGGGCCTCCTTTTCTTATTTGATCGATGACAAATGGAAGGCAAAAGCTGCTTTTGGAAAATACAATCAATTCGTGAGTCGAATTGTCAGGGAAGATATTCAGCAAGGTAGTCGAGATTTCTGGGTGCTTGCGGATGATTCGCAGATACCGATTGGATCAGCTATCCACTATATAGGAGGTGTTTCTTACGAGAACCAAGATTGGCTATTTGATGTGGAGGCTTATCACAAGACCCTCGATGGCTTATCTGAGTATTCGACCAGAATCACCCCACAAGGATTTAGACCAGGTGTGGGTGGGGGAGGACTAAATTACGAGGAGTTTTTCTACAATGGTGATGGATTTGCGCAAGGTATCGAATTTCTTGTTCAACGGAAGTCAGGCAATTTGACCGGATGGATTGGCTATACTTTAGGACAGGTAAAATATAATTTTCCTGATTTTGGCGATCAACCATTCTATGCCAATCAGGATCAAACACACGAAGTAAAATTGGTTGGTAATTATAAAACGGGTAGATGGAATTTTTCCGGAACATTCATCTATGCAACGGGTCGTCCGTATACTGCTCCAACAGGATATTATGAAATTGAACTTATTGATGGCTCGTCGGAGAGTTTTTTTGAAGTCAGTAGTAAAAATGGCCTGCGTCTTCCTGATTATCATCGGTTGGATCTATCTGCGACATATA
>JAGQWV010000102.1 GCA_020437045.1 Saprospiraceae bacterium
CCTTCCACGTGGGTGGTATTGCATCAGTTACCAAGGCCGAATCCGAACTCACCTCTAAATTTGATGGTGTCATCGAATACGATGGTGTGAAGACTACTAAGCTGGTTGAGGATGGAAGTAGCCGTGAGGTTGTTTTGTCCAGAACAGGTGAAATTCGGATAGTCGATCCAAAATCTGGTAAGCTTTACACTTCGATGCATATACCTTATGGGGCAAGGATTTTTGTGAAAGATAAGCAGCAAGTGAAGCGAAACGATGTACTCTGCGAATGGGATCCATTTAATGCCGTTATCATCTCGGAATTTGGAGGTGTCGCTGAATTTGAAAGTATCGAAGAGGGTGAAACCTACCGGATAGAGAGAGATGATCAAACCGGATATGCAGAAAAAGTGATCGTTGAATCCAAGAAAAAAAGGAAAATACCGGTAATCAAGATCCTGGACAAAGATGGAGAGGAATTGAGAACCTATAACCTGCCTGTGGGAGCATACATTTCTATTGATGATGGAGATGAGGTGACTTCCGGACAGGTGATCGCAAAGATTCCTCGAAACCTGGGTAAGATTTCAGATATCACCGGTGGTTTACCAAGGGTTACCGAACTGTTTGAAGCCAGAAATCCCTCGAATCCTGCTGTGGTAGCAGAGATCGATGGAGTAGTTTCTTTTGGAAAGATCAAACGTGGAAACCGTGAAGTAATTGTAACCGCTAAAGATGAGCAGGTACGAAAATATTTGATCGGACTTTCCAAACACATATTGGTACAGGAAGGTGACTTCGTTCGCGCCGGAACTCAATTGTCCGACGGATCTATAGCTCCAAGTGATATATTGGATATTAAAGGTCCATTTGCGGTTCAGACTTACCTGGTCAATGGAGTCCAGGAAGTATACCGGGCACAAGGTATTACGATAAACGATAAACACATTGAAGTGATCGTAAGACAAATGATGCGTCGAGTCGTTATCTCAGATCCTGGTGATACCAGCTTCCTTGAAGGAGAAGCCGTAGAGAAATACGACTTCCTTGAGCAAAATGACTGGATATTCGATAAGAAATTTGTTACTGATTCCGGTGACTCTAACAAACTGAAAGCCGGTCAGTTGGTGACATTACGACAACTTAGGGAAGAGAATAGTTACCTGAAACGTAATGACTTGAAACCAGTAGAATTCAGAGATGCTGTTCCTGCAACCTCAAGTCCTGAATTGCAGGGTATCACTAAGTCTTCACTGGGTACCCATAGTTGGATTTCTGCTGCATCATTCCAGGAAACAACCAAGGTATTAAGTACAGCAGCCATCGCCGCGAGAGAAGATGGTCTGATCGGTCTGAAGGAAAACGTAATTGTAGGTAAGAAAATACCTGCTGGTACAGGTTTGAGAAAATTCAGATCTCTTGTGGTCACCGGTGAGTCCATGGAAGAAGAGGTAGAATAATAAAATTGAACTAATTCGATTCTTTTACAGAATTTAGGTTTAATAAGCTGTGAGCTCCGGTTCGCAGCTTTTTTTTTGACCCCTATCAAGGGCGCTGATACTGGAGGATAGAGTCCCCAAGCACCCGGGCAGGGGAGTTTTGCTGAACGTTAAGTGCTGGCTCGACAAGAAAGCGAAGACCTGAATTTACTATAGATTTGACGTACCCGTATTACAGCCATTCTGTCTCGGAATAGAAAGTCTAATGCATAATGCCGGTTTAAGTTGCCCTCACGAATCAGGGATCATATCTTCTCCAAAAGAATCGCAAGGTAAACTCCTGATCATTAATTAGATTAGTAGGAATGAGATCTGAACTTCCAGGAAATAAATAAAGAATCACTGAGAGGACATTAGTGGTTTGTAGGCATCAAGCATTCTGGCAAAATATTTTCCCATAATATCAAACTCAAGGTTGACACTACTGCCTACCATCAACTTATTGAAATTGGTGTGCTCCATGGTATAGGGAATAATGGCCACCGAAAAATGATCTCTCTCTGGATTGACAAGGGTTAAGCTCACTCCATTAATAGCAATGCTCCCTTTTTGCACTAGTAATGGAGCATGCGTGGGGTCGAATGCAAAGGTGAAAAGGGTGCTGCCATCCATGTCTTCAACCGCCTGGCAAATCGCAACGTCATCGACATGACCTTGCACAAGATGCCCATCTAAACGGGCTCCAAATACCATTGCTCTCTCCAAATTGACAAGTTGTCCTGTTTTCCATTGACCCAAAGTAGTGCGGTCAATGGTTTCTTTAATTGCCGTAATCTGATGCGTTTTGTCTGTTACATTAGTCACTGTCAGGCACACTCCGTCATGAGCTAGACTTTGATCTACTTTGAGCTCAGCTGAGATATCTGACTCAATGGTGATGACCAAATTTGATTTTTCCGACACCAATCTGGTGACTATTCCATTTGACTCAATAATACCCGTGAACATCTACAAATTTTATTTTAAGGAGGTGGAAGCTATGGAGGAGTAGACTTCGTTTATCGCAGTAGTTCTATAAAACCCTGCAGCACGGTGAAACTTTGACTTGCCCCATCCGACCTGGACTCAAATACTTCACAAATATAAGAATATACCCCATCGGCCAGTTCCTTTCCAGTGAGGTTTGTTCCATCCCACTCTATATCCGGATTGGTGGTCTGATATACTAATTGCCCCCATCTGTTGAAGATTTTCATGTCTACATGATCAATAAATTGATAAGGGTAGGAGAGAAATACATCATTGGCACCATCACCATTGGGAGTGAAAACATTTGGTAATTGAAAGAAAGGACAATTGTTGACACATACCACTTGGCTGGTATCGCTTTCGTTACCCAGGGAGTCTAAGGAAGTTACACCATAACAGCCCGCCTGACCAGTAACAGATTCATGGTCATATCGTGTTACACTACCGGTGACTTCGGCCAGAAACACAAAAGCTGTATCAATATGAGGTTTGAAATAAACTCGATAACCACTTACATCAGACGGGTCTTCACAGTTATCTCCCAGGTTCCATGTGACCCGGTTTATAAAAATACCTCCGGATAGCAAATTGGGATTATCACAACTATTCTGTACACTAGCTACAGGTATACAAGATGGTAATAAATCTTCAGGCGTCTGACAAATGATCTGAGACAGGTTAAGTAACGGCGAGGGGAGTTGTGTGAAACCATATGAACCCTCCGTTTCCACATAATAGCAGTACTCCTGGCCATTAATCAGGCCAACATCAGTGAAATTTGGCGTTGAACTGGTACCCACAAATATAAAATCTGTTTGTCCCGGTGATTGCCGGAAAATCCGGTGAGTATAATTTTGCCAGGGTACCACGGCTTCCCAGCTCAATATGATTGATTTGTCATTGCTTGCGGCACTGAGTCTCACCGTCGAGGCAGGATCAGATTTACTATAAAGTTGACCACCGGCATAAAATGAAACCTGATAACTGTAGATTTCATCCCGGGTGTTCAATCCGGTAAGATCATAAAAGGAAGTATCGACCAGACCGCCAAAAGTGGCGCTGGTGAAGTCTGCTCCAGGCACCGGATCAAATGTAGCTGGATTAAATCCAATGCCTCTTGCTAATATAAACCGGTATGGACCACCAAAAATGTTTGTATCAATTTCTGAGGTCGAGGGCTTCACCCACTGTACGGAAATCTCTCCAGCGGTGGGATCCGTATGCAATATGGAGACCTGAGTAATAAATGGTTTATTCAATCTCAGACCGGCACAATCTTCATTGGATGGAATGCTATGCACCAGATTAAAGACTTGACCACCTGGTGACAATAAAGCAAATGTACCGGTGACTCTATAACAATAGCTGGTACCTGGTACCGCTTCCTGGTCCAAATACTGATAGCGACCGTCCATAAAATCCTTTATCGAATAGGCAATAGGAGTATAGCCACGACCTTCGAGACCGGCTGTGCAGGTATCTGGAATAAAAGGACTGCTCGTTTCTTTGCGCCACACGACAAAACCCCGAAAGTATTCGTCTTCTGTCACCTCGCAGGCATAAGGTTTATCCCAACTCACTAACGTTCCATTTTGCTGAGATATCGCTGTAAGATTTTCAGGGGGTGGACCCAATACTTTGATACGCAAAGTAGAGAGGGTGGCCAGACCCGTTGTATCATTGTAATCATCGACAGCTTTAAAAACTACCGAGTATGGGTAGGTAGTGATATGTTCGCACTGGGTCAACCATTCGAATCGGGCAGATACTGGTTGTGACCGGTAGCCACCACTAGGAGTAAAGGTTGCCGGACTCACTGCCGTTTCAAAAGGGCCTCCTAATGCGGTCAAATTTAATTGTTGCAGGGGCATATCTGGGTCACTGGCCAGCACATCGAATGAAAGTGTATCGCCAGCGATCACGCAGATCTCCTGCTCGGAAATGATTTGAGGAGGCTCATTATTGCATTTGTCTTCCACCAGGATCTGCATGTCTCGGATGATGGAATTCAGCAACCTACCCTGACGGTATTCATGAATCTTGAAGGCAATGTTGTAATCACCGGGCTGTTGGGGAGCGTCCCAGATTATTTCTCCGGTGACCGGATTTAAGGTCAATTTATTATCGTTGCCTGGTTCAATAGCATCTGGGTAGAGATAGTTAGGTACTTCTTCGCCTTCCCGTTCGAGAGGCACAATCAATTCATAAGAAAGACTGTCCCCATCCGGATCGTAGGCGTTAGGATTGTGGATAAATCGTTCTCCGACACATGCATAATCTATCGGGGGTTGCAGTAAGATCGCTGAACTATTATATCCCTGAAATTGAGTACCCAGCAGCGATATGGTGGTCTCGATGTGAAATTGAATTTTTATGGAATTCGGATAGTTTACGTTTTTAATATTGGCTATCCGATTGGGATCGGTCATGCTTAGTTTGTAGGTGCCGCGGCCGGGATAGGTATGTACACCAATATAAAAGTTTCGTTTGATGTCGTTAGGCAAAATATCACCATTGCCATTTGCTCGCTGGAGGTCAGAAGAGGTACCATCACCCCAATTAATTTGCAGGCTATCTCGATCCGCCTGAAAACTACTGGTCTTCGTATAGGTTGTAATCGTTACCCGGATGGTCAAATCATCGATTTGTTCATAGGTAATCTCGCCCGCCCGGTTATGGGTAGCATAGGTGAGATGTACGGAGAAGCAACCCAGTAAGACAAACAAGAGTGATCTCCAAATCGAATGACTACGATACGGGAGCATATATACCATTTAAAATATAAACGATTCTAGTGGTCTTTCGTTTGCAATTTTCCAAGACATTCTTCCAAAGCATCATACCAATTTCTGATTTTTATACCGAATGTCCCCTTGAATTTACTAAGATTTAATTTACTATACCGGGGTCTTGGTGCTGCAGTAGGAAATTCCCGGCTAGGAATAGGATTGATCTGGCAATTTAAATGTCTGAACCGAACAATAGATCTGGCAATCTCAAACCAATTCGTTAGCCCTTCATTACTGTAATTATAAACTCCCCTGATCGCTTTCCAATCTGTCTCCGTTTTTTGATTTCTAATAATTTGAAGTACTGCTTCGACCAAATCTTTTGCGTATGTGGGAGCTCCAACCTGATCCCTAACCACGTTTAACTCCGGTCTTTGGCTGGCAAGGTGGGCAATGGTCTTCGGGAAATTTTTTCCGAATGTGGAATATAACCACGAAACTCTGAAGATAACCGGGTATGGATGATGTTCGAGTAGGAGCTTTTCCCCTTTTAGTTTTGATTTTGCATAGATACCTTTTGGTCGGCAGGGATCTGTTTCCAGTAAAGGGCTGCGTAGATTATTGTGATAAACATAGTCGCTCGAAAAATGGATGACCGGGATATTAAGTGTACTACATGCAAGCGCTATTTTTTTTACCGCCTCGGCATTTACGGCATAGGCTTGTTCTTTATGATTTTCCGCCAGATCTACCGCGGTATAGGCAGCACAGTTGATTACATGGGTAGGTTGAGCCAGGGCCAGTTTCTCTGCGACATCATCGGTACAAATATCGACCTTCTCTCTTGACCAAAGGATAATTTCATCATTACGTAAGGTTGCATTGGCAGCAAATTCCTGGCCGAGCTGGCCGCCGGCACCGGTAATCAGAATTTTCATTTTTCTGGCCATTGTCGGTGTTTTCCAAAGGAAGGCAAACCTAAATCCCGGTCCGAAACGATCAATTGTTCAGCCGGTAATTGCCAGTCGATATTTAACTGGGGATCATCAAATCGGATTCCTCCCTCGTGTTCTTTGGAGTAGAAGGAACTGCATTTGTAGGAAAAAATCACCTCATCTGAAAGGCAGACATAACCATGTGCAAATCCCTGGGGAATGAAGAATTGTTTTTTGTTCTCACCCGAGAGCAGTACTGCATGGTATTGTCCATAAGTGGGAGACTCGGGTCTGATGTCTACGGCAACGTCTATGACACTTCCGTGAATAATACGAACGAGTTTTGCCTGGCCAAATGGGGGCAATTGGTAGTGCAGGCCTCGCAATACTCCCTTACCGGAAAAAGCTTCATTATCCTGCACAAAATTACAGCGAATACCGGAATCCACATACCGCTGCTGCTGAAAGGTTTCGTAAAAATAGCCTCGATTATCTTTCCAGATATCTGGTTCAATAATAACTAAACCTTTTATATCAGTTTCTTGAAAATTCATATATCATTTAAATCATATAAAGTTAACTCATGGACATCGTTAAAGCGCTTAGCGTAAACTTTATTTATCCCGAAAATGTATGGATATAGGTACTCCGCAAAAGTCATAGTGTTTTCGCAATTGATTTTCCAGGTAATTGCGATAGCTTGATTTAATAAAGTCCGGATAATTGCAGAAGAATGCGAATGAAGGCGTTTTTGTGGGGAGCTGACTGATGTATTTTATTTTAATAAATTTTCCCCGGTGTGCTGGTGGATGGTAGATCT
>JAGQWV010000103.1 GCA_020437045.1 Saprospiraceae bacterium
TAGTTTCTCCCGCATCGCTATAAGTGACCGTCCCAACCGGTCACCCTTACCCAGCAATTGGTAATCAGCATCCAGATTCATCCTCCCGATTTCATCCGCGAACATCATGGTTTGCTTTATGGATTTAATCAATTGCTCCAGAGCATGAAACATATCTCCAATCTCATCGTCTCTCTCGATGGTGATTCGTTGTTCGGGAAATGCACCTGAAGCCATCCGGGCCAGGTACTCTTTCATCCGTACCAAAGGTTTAACCAATTGAAGAGACAAAATAAAAGCGCCCAGCACCGTAAAAATAGTCACTAGCATTAAAATAAGTATCAGCCGATTTCTCATCGCCAGAAGCGGAAGATGTGCTTCCTTTTCATCCAGCTCCGATAAAATAGCCCAGGATATTGATTTAAATTCAATTTTTCCAAAAGCACTGAAGACTGGGATCTTACGATAATCATTAATCAACGCCTCACCCTCTTCTCCATCTAAGGCCCTTTTTACTCCTGCTGATTGAGTTTCAATCATACTTGGAGATCGATCGGGATAAAAGCGAGAGGAAGACCTTAGGTGAAAATCACTTCCAACTAAATAGGTTTCTCCGGTCTCTCCCATACCAGTGCGCTCCAGTAATATTTCCTGAATCTTGAGGGCTCTGCTGATCTTTATCACCGGACGCTGGCCACGGTCAAAGAAAAATCCTAATAAAATCCTGCCATCAGGTGAATAAGGAGAAAGATCATAAATCCCATCTGCTTTGATATTGCCTAAATTAGGCCAAATCTTATCAAGCTCGAATTCCTGGTCCGACAAGTTTATTAAACCTGATTTCGAATCGTTTGGATGTCTTGCCTCACTTAAAAAGAGATTCCATTCCTGCAAGAGATAATCCTCAATCTGAACTGATTTCAATTGCTTGATCGAACTTAATTGCAAGAGAACCCTTTCATTCAGGGCATTTCTGAATTGCCAATAGTACAGGAGTGATAGCAATGCCAACAATGGAATAACCAAAAGACTAATAGCAAATGCAAACCTATATTTAATGGGCAATCTACTTCGCATATGTCCACCAAATATATAGCCTTTAGATTATTTACCTTTTAAAAAAGACCTTCTACTGATTTCTAACTTGTCTTAAAAAATGTACTTTACCGTTTATCACCCGAGAATTCTACCAAAGGAAGAAAAGATATGACTGGACATACCGATCTTAAGACAATACTTTCCTTTTTAAATCCCATCTTAAATGCGGGAATTTATGTCTTTGCTGTGATCCCTGACCATTCAGGGGTAGTTCCCAAGGAGGCCATTTTGACCTTTAAAGAAAAAGAAGGGGTCACTATTATCATTAGAGAAACATTAGCCAGGGATTTAGATTTGACTTATAGTTTTCCATCACGATGGATCACGCTCGATGTGCTATCTTCATTAAATAGTGTGGGTTTAACTGCTGTTGTATCATCGGCATTGGCAAGCGCCGACATACCGTGCAACATAGTGGCCGGATATCATCACGATCATCTTTTTGTGCCCAGTGATCATGCTGATAAAACCTTACAAATTCTTTATCAGATGATGAAGAAAGCAAATGATATTGAAAATAAAGAGAAGAAGGAATGAAAGATAATTTCTCTCATAATTCACAACAATATCAATCATTCAGGCCGCTATTTCCGGAGGAATTTATTGATGCTATTGTTAGTCATTGTCCCGAACGCAAATGTGCTTTGGATGTTGGCACAGGCAATGGACAAATTGCCATTCAGCTCTCTAAACACTTTCTTACCGTAGAAGCTATTGACATTAGTCAAAATCAGATGAATCTGGCCCCAAAAAGATCCAATATCCGATACACCGTGCAATCGGCCGAAAAAACAGATTTCCCGGACCAATTTTTTGATCTGGTCATTGCGGGTCAGGCGGCACATTGGTTTGATGCCGACACGTTCTACAAAGAGGTCAACCGGATTCTTCCAGCGGATGGCATTGTTGCGCTCATCGGCTATGGATTGGTGAGCGTTAATTCAGAGGTAAATGAAATACTTGATCTCTTTTATCGGCAAATTGTTGGGCCTTATTGGGATCCGGAAAGAAGACACATTGATCACCATTACCGGGATTTATCTTTTCCCTTCTCAGAATTATCCATACGCCAACACCAAATGATCTATACCTGGTCTTTTGATCACTTAATTGGCTATTTAAACACCTGGTCTGCGATTAAAAACTTTATAGGTAAAAATAATTTTTCTCCTCTCCATAATTTAATTCCGAAATTAAGAGAAGCATGGGGAAATCCAGTATTCAGGGAAGTTTCTTTCCCCCTTTTTAATCGAATAGGCAGAAAATAATTATGAAAAATAAATCGGAGACAGCGTCGATTTTATATCATTAATTTTTGCACCAGGAGCACGGCATCATTACTAAGTGCCTCAATCTCCAGAACATCAAGATCATGCAAAACCAAGGCATCCCGGGTCTCCAGCAAACAATATTGAGCTTCGAATGCTCCGGAAATTACATATACAAAAACCTTTTCTTCACCTAATCGAATATCTAAGGATACCTCCTGTCTTCCTGCAAATTTACCGATAAACGTGTTGCCAGGTAAGGATAAAAGTCCATGATCGTAAGCAGTCAAATCTTCAATCACGGGCTTTGTTAATGGAGTATTTCCCGGAATAAATATTTCAAAGAAATTGATAGCATCTCCTGCATAGGGATTGACCACGGAAAAATCTTCTACACCCTGGGGAAGTACCATCAGTTGGTCTTCCTGCAATACTAATTCATCTTTGCTTTGAATTTTTAAATCACCAATAAATGGATAAATGATCCGTGGACCTGATTGCATATCCAGGGTAAGAGGGGACTCACCCGGAGACATAAAATGATCAATCACTTTAAAGCCTTCCGGGTCCGTTACCTTTACAAATGGACTTCCAACTCTTCGATCAGCCAGAAAAATGCTGGCGTTATTCTGTGTTAGCATTTGACTAATTTTTATTTATGAGACCATGACTATCCTTTGACGACAATGGTGAGTCCTGCATTATAACCGTCAGCAATACTACCTTCAATAGAGGCCAATTCATTGGCATAGCCATCCCGGAAAATACCATCTCTTTCGTTGGTGGTATCTTGCGTTCCATTTTTGTAAAAACTGGTGGCATTCGTATAAACATTTTTACAAATGCTCTCTTCAAATGCGATTTGCGTTACAAGGAGTGATTTGCCAGTGGCACTATAGATGTGCACATGAATATGTGGGGCACGACCGGGATACCAGCCCGGAAAAATGGAGGTAAACCGAACCAGTCCATCTGAATCTGTGGTTTGTCTACCACGCAGGAAATGCGCACTACTACCACTACCATATTCGGAGTAGACACCATCTGCATCACAGTGCCATACATCTACCATGACTCCTGCTAGTGCGGCACAATCGGCATTGGCATTTTTAATGGTCAGGTCTAAATTCATAAGCACTCCTTGTCTATCCACCCGAATATCCTGCCTCACTAATGATGATGGATCTTTGGTGGGATACGGTCCGGCTGTTTCGGAATTGGTAACCGTACAATTGGACGACGAACTACCATTGGTAGATCCCGTTGAACTGGTGCTTTCACCCGATAAATCCAATTCTGCATCTTTGACACAAGCAATTAATGTAGAAGTAGCAAAAAGCCCCAAGCCGGCTTTTCTCAGAAATTCAATACGTTTCATGATGATGTTTTTTGAGGAAAAGGCTTTATCCGGATTTTTGTACTCAGGAAAATGTTGATAAAAGTGTTAATAAAAACATAAAGGGCAGGGGGCAAAGGGCAAGGAGCAGAGGGCATAGGGGGAAAATAGAAGGAAGCGCCGAATCTATATTCGACGTTTGTGACAAGCATGGCGCAGGGAGTAAGGGGTGATTACCAATTTAAGAGTCTGCGGATATTTCCTCCTTTTACCATCGCAATTTCCTCTGGGCTATAACCTTCCATGTGCCTATTGACAATCTCAGGGGTACCGCTACCCCATATGACCCTTTCCTTTCCAAACTCCTGGATTACTCTACGCGTAAATGGAATAGCACTTTCGTAGTAAGGAGCATCCTGGGCAAAATGATTTAACCCGGATAATTTCATGTAGCAGTTGGGAAACCGGGACAACTCCAATACGTCAGCAAATTGTACTCCGGTGCCTAAATGGGGCTCCGCAAGATGATCTATGACCACTTTACTATCGGGAAGGTCTACCAACAATTCAGCAGCTTGTGCTGCATAGTCCGGACCAATGTGCAATTCGATGACCAAATCCAGTTCATAGGCTTGTCTCCATAGATTTATCACTCCTGCATCGGTAAAGGACGTGAGATACTTTTCATTGCCCTTCAGTGCATGAAATCGGGTAGCGAGGATATGTGGTTCTTTTTCCACCAACGCTTTGAGTTTGGCAGGTGCATGGGGATCTTTCGGATAGAATAAACTCGTTCCTCTTAACCGGTTGCGATCTCTCTTCAAACAATCCAATATCAGGGAATGATCGTCTCCATAGGGTTCCGGATGCACTATGACCGCACGATCAATACCTTCTTCCTTCATACGATCAAAGTAAGCTGCTAGAGGATCCGCTGCTTGCTTTGACACATCGGGTTGATAGGTAGCCTGAGGATGAAAAGGGTATTTCTTTAGATCCGGACTGAAGATATGCGCATTCCATTCAATAATTACCTGATCATCTTTCGCCAAAAATGAATTATTTTCCCTTTGCCGTAATTTCAATTCTTTAACGGGTAGTATTAATGGCCATGCGCTATAATTCAGCACCTTCAGAATATCCCTTCGATTCATGATCATATGACTTTTAAATTACTTCCTTCCGCTGCCGTCACTAGACTCCGGCTAGAAAATCTACATAAAAAACATCAATTAATAAAAAGAATCAAATTTAGATTTACTGAAGCGTTACCGTGCTATATTTGAAAAATCAAACCTCATGAAAGATA
>JAGQWV010000104.1 GCA_020437045.1 Saprospiraceae bacterium
TCCTTCTTCAAACTCATATTTAAAGCGAAGCGTATTGGGAAATAATATACTCAGTACCAAGATGGTACCGAATGTAATAGTATAGATAATAATCTCTTTTCGGTGGGTTGCGTTCATTATTCCTTTTCCAATCCTTGCCAGATAACTTCCTGAACCCCGTAGTGTCGGGCAATAGTTCTACCCAGTACAAACAGATAATCTGACAAACGGTTGAGATATACAATTACTCCTGTATCAATCGACTCCTGAGCCTGTAGGGATACAATCCTCCGTTCGGCTCTTCTACAGACGGTTCGGGCAATGTGACAATACGATACTACTGGATGTCCACCAGGCAATATGAAGTGCTTTAGAGGCGATAATTCCTGCTCCATTAGATCGATCTGTTCTTCCAAGAAAGCAGTAAACCGCTGATTAAAATCTCCAAACGGAGGCTTCTTACCTGATGTCGTGGCTAGATTTGCTCCAATTTCAAATAAAAGATTTTGAATTTGCAGGATTGTACTAGTGTACGGTTCAAGACCGAGCAAGTCACTTAGATGTCCTAAGGTTGCATTCAGCTCATCCACACTACCATAAGCCTCGATTCGGATATAGTCTTTGGCATAGTTTCCTCCACCATATAAGGAGGTCATTCCTAAATCGCCTTTTTTCGTGTATATTTTCATTGATCCTGAAAGCGCCAGGTCAAAGGTAACCAAAGATTGTGAGCAAAAATCAGAATGGTAAGCTGCTAAAGTACCTTTTCCGGATTTCGTACATCACTTTCGATCATCCCATCTTTCATACGTACTACCCGGTGTGCATATTCGGCAATATCGGGTTCGTGCGTAACAAGAATAATCGTATTTCCGGCTTTGTGCAGATTCTCAAACATCTCCATGATTTCCTCTGAAGTCTTAGAGTCGAGGTTTCCAGTGGGTTCATCTGCCAAAATGATCTGAGGATCATTTACTAATGCTCGCGCCACGGCTACTCTTTGTCTCTGACCACCAGATAATTCATTGGGTTTATGCTCCATACGCTCACCCAGTCCCACTGTTTCGAGGACTCTTCTGGATTGATCTAAGCGTTTCTCTTTAGATATTCCGGCATAAACGAGTGGTAATGCAACATTTTCCAGGGATGACAAACGTGGTAACAAATTGAAGGTTTGAAAAACAAAACCAATTTTTCGATTGCGCACATTTGCCAGTTCATTATCATCCATATCAGCGACATTTTCTCCCCCCAGAAAATATTCTCCGGCAGTTGGTGTATCAAGACACCCGAGCAAATTCATCAAAGTTGACTTACCTGATCCCGATGGTCCCATAAGGGCTACAAACTCGTTAGGATATATATCGAGATCTATGTTTTGCAAAGCCTTCACAACGGTTGCTCCCATTTGATAGGTCTTTGTCAGATTGTGTACAGAGATAACGGGCTGTAAAGTCATATTTTAGATAGTTTATGAGCGGTCGATTACTTTTGGAACTTTAAAATAAGGAGCTTCTTTTACTGGCGCATTCATCAAGGCTTCCGCCTCCGTAAGTTGACCTTGTACCACGTCAGATCGAAGTTCATGTTTAACACTAACAATATGAGTTAGAGGGTCAATACCTTCTGTATCTACCTCTTCAAGTTTTTCGATCATGGCCAGAACTGATTCCAGATCATTTTTCAGACCAGCTCTTTCTTCTTTTGATAACTCCAGTCGTGCCAGGGTTTCCAGCTTTAAGATAAGTGCATCATCTACTTTCACCATAATAAAAAAGACAAATTCAAGCAAATTATCGCTCAAGTTACAAATTCACAACAGCATCACAAGAACCACTCTATCCATAAGATAACTTTTATCCTCATCGTGGTGCATCATGGCCAAACTTTGGTCAGGAATCTGTCAAAGATTCTCGTTAACCACATATTGAACGATGGTAAAATTATATAGTTGTATTTTGTGGATCGAAAAACCATTTACGACCTTAACAGAAAATGTCATTTAAACCTAAGTACATAGCCGTAGCGGGTAATATCGGTGCGGGTAAAACGACACTAAGCACCCAGCTGGCAAAATACTTTAACTGGCACGTCCATTATGAAGATGCTGACGACAATCCCTATCTAGCGGATTTTTACAACGATATGAAACGTTGGGCCTTTAATCTCCAAATTTACTTCCTTAACAGTCGATATAAGCAAGTCTTGAAGATCATAGAAGGTGAAAATACCGTCATACAAGACCGAACCATCTATGAGGATGCACATATATTTGCCCCTAACTTGCATGAGATGGGACTAATGTCGACCCGGGATTTTGGTAACTATCTGGATCTATTTAATACCATGGCCTCTCAAATCAGTGCTCCTGATCTACTCATATATCTGAGAGCAAACATTCAAACGTTAGTAAGCCGTATTCATGAACGTGGTCGTGATTATGAGGGAAACATGAGCCTTGACTATCTGAAGAAATTAAATCAGCGCTATGAAGAATGGATCACTGGTTATGCTCATGGTAGACTATTGATTATCAATGCCGATGAAGTGGACTTCATCAATAATCCTGAGGATCTTGGAAGTGTCATTGACAGTGTCTCCAGTCAGTTGCATGGTTTATTTTGAAGGCGTCGAAACCCCAGCAACCATAGGAGGCTGGTCACTACCTGTATCTGATGGTTGCGAAGAATTCATTAGGAAAATGAAAATGACGACATGCAGGGCAATCGAGATTACGATAGCTAGCATTTTAAATCTTTGATTTGTTCTCTGTTCTCTTGTGCTCTCCATTGTGTTCTTTTCTATATTTACCTGAAGGACGATTACTCTGCCATCTTTTGTTTTAAATATTTCTTAATTATTAAAGCACTGTTTGCTGTCATGAGAAGAAAATGCCAACTAAGTACTTGCATAGTTCTGATTCTGATTACGTCACTAAATCTTCACGCACAGGATCCCACCCGTTTCGCCGATCAGATTGAGCAAATGAAAGCGATGCCTCCTCAATCGAAAGAAAACCTCATTATTTTCACCGGTAGTTCTAGTGTCAGAATGTGGAAGGATGTGGCTTCCACATTTCCAGAATACAATATCGTCAATCGCGGTTTTGGCGGATCGCAGATGTCTGATCTTCTATATTATGTTGAAGACATAGTCATTAAAGATATGCCCTGCGAAGTCTTTATATACGAAGGGGATAATGATATCAGTGCCGGTAAGTCGACGGATGCTATCCTCCAAGATACCCGGGAAGTCGTAGAAAAAATATGGGCTGCGAATCCCCATACAGATATTGTTTTGATCTCTCCCAAACCCAGTGTGGCCCGGTGGAATATGAGAGATAAATATTTGGCTTTAAATCAAGAACTCAGGAAAATGGCTAAAGATAATAGTCATTTGAGATTTGTTGATGTATGGACACCGGCACTTGATGCCGATGGAGTAGTCTTCCAGGACATCTTCCTGGAGGACAATCTGCACATGAATGCCAAAGGGTACGCGATTTGGGAAAAGGCTGTAAGACCATATTTGAGAAAATGCGACTAATCGCATCCTTTAATCTTTCTTGTTTATCATATATTAATTTTTTCCATCATATTTTACGACCTTCGTGATTGCATGCTTTTAAAGCAAGAGCGCTGAAACGACTAAATATTGCGTCTTTTTTCACGTTACTCTAGCAAAGAGAAAATAGCACGAATGTTATGAAGTGTCCTTTAGTAAAATATACCCTGATCTTTTTGGTTGCAATTCTTACTTCTTCATTAAATGGACAAGTAAACCAAAGATGGAATGTACCAGTGCTGACGATGGATGGCAGCATTATTCCAAATGCACTTGCAGGAGGCTTTAATAGTCCCCAGTTTTCTAACATTTATCTCAATGAAGACACGCTTGTGGATCTTTTCGTCTTTGATCGTAGTGGTTGGAAAAATCTAACCTTTCTGTCCGATCCATCCCTTCCTGGTTCATTTATTTATGCTCCTGAGTACGAGAATAGTTTTCCCGAGTTACAGG
>JAGQWV010000105.1 GCA_020437045.1 Saprospiraceae bacterium
GACAAAAAATTACCTCGACACTAATATCAGTTACTGTGGAAATGCTGCACTAGTCCTATTTCGAATAGAAAAGCTATTTGCTTATTTTGCACGAATGAGCAGGCTGAATCATGGTGATATACTCAAATTTAACATCCGTTGGTTGATCCTCTTGTTATGGGTGAATCACGCCAGTGTAATCTTGTCACAATCTGAAATCGATTCTGCATTGGCCAACTTTGATCGAGGTGCTTACCAGCAATCTTTGCCATTTTTTGAGACGGCTTATCAGATCCTTCTCCATTCAGAAGATTATGACAGCCTGACCTCGATTACCCTTAAATTTGTAAAAGCTCAGTCGGCCACAGGAGATTTTGCTTCGTCGGAGATGTTAATAGACCGGACATTGATCTTGCTGAGGGAAGGTGGGGCTGCTTCTATTAATATGGTACGTTTGCAGAATAGCAAAGCTTTTACCATACGGGCCCTTGGTCGTTTTAAGGAAGCAATTGATGTGCTGCGGAAAGTGCTAAGCTCCAGATCGGAAACCCTCAATGAAGCGGATGGAGAATTAGGTAAAACATACGAGTATCTGGCCATTTGTTTTATGGATATTAGTCAACGTGATTCGGTGCCGTATTATTTGCATAAAGCTGAGCTCGTTTATAAGCAGGCATATTCAGAAGAAGACGAACGGCTGGGTTATTTTTACAACAATGCCGCCATCCTTTCGGCAAATCTGGGAGATAATGACAAGGCACTCGAATATTATCTCAAAGCCCTCAATATTTTTGAACTGACCCTGGATGATTCACATCCCACCTTAGGTATCATCTACAGCAATATGGGTAATATCTACTCAGAAATGAGAGATTTTGAACGGGCTATCGAAAGTACCGGTAAAGCAAGGGAAATTGCTATAAAAGCCCACGATATTCAAAATGAGCTTTTCTCTACTTTTAATTTGTCTTCGTATTATGTGATTCTTGGTCAATATGACCAGGGACTTCCACTACTCAAACTAGCTCAGGAGATTTGCCGGGTTAATTTTGGCGAAGAACATATTTACTATACATCTATTCTGGACTTGTTATCGGAAATTAACATCCAGTTAGAGGAATTTGCACAGGCGCAGGCCAATGCGGTTAAATCTCTACAGATTAAAAAGTCATACTACGGGATAGCTCATGTGGAAGTCGCGCAGTCTTATTTTACCACTGCCAATGCTTTTCAACGGGATTGGAAGTTGGATTCAGCATTTTATTATGCAAAGGAAGGATTGAAACTCCGGATTCAGTTATTCGGTGATGATTATCCGGAAACCGCCAATTCCTATTTTCAGGTCGGTGATATTTTACTTTTGAAAGAAAATTTGTCCGATGCAGAAAATAACTTTAATCATGCGTTAGCTATTTATCGGGACTATCCCTATAGTAATAGTTGGATACTTGATACCTACAATGGATTGGGAACGATTGCTAGGAAGAAGTCAAATTTTGTGTTGGCGAATCATTATTTTCTGGAAGGCATCAGATCAGTATTGAAGGATTCGTCGATGATTAATGCTTATCCTCGGGCTGATCAATTTGATTATGCTCCGAATCTGATCTTGGTTTTACAAGGGTTGATTCAAAGTCATATGATGCGATTTGCTTCTGATAAGAGAAGATATCAATCAGATCTCGATTCGGCTTTCAACTATGGAAATGTTGCTTTGGATTATCTGGATGCACATGAAAACTTTGAGGAGAAAGGTTCTTATATCTGGTCGAATTATGCAGAAATACTTTATGGATTTCTCGTGCAGGTTGCTTATGAATCCTATCAGCTGCGTGGTGAAATGCAGTATCTGAATTTTGCCTGGGATATTGTCAGTCGAATGAAATACAGTGCCTTAAGGAAAAACCTGGAAAGTGAAAACGCCATCAGGTATGCTGGATTGCCTGATAGTATTTTAAACAAAGAAGAATTACTAAAGAGTGAGATGGCTCATTTACGGGGTTCTTCTCTGGAGTCCAATGAAAATGCAAAACTTGAGTTAGCCCGTCTTGAAACAGAATATCAACAATTATTATCAGCGCTTTCTCGTGATTTTCCCCAATATTATCAATTGAAATATGGACAGCACTCCACGGAAATATCCGAGATTCAAAAATCAATCTCAGATTCCACACAGGTGATCCAATACCTTCTGGGAGAAGGTTTTTTTTATGTGATGAGTATAACCAAAGATTCTTCTTTTTTTTACGAAAGAATGTCAGATAGCACTTCTATTAGTGCTCAGATTGATTTGCTTATTCAAAGCATTAAGAAGGGGGATTGCAAGACTTTTCAAGAGCTGAGTTTACAGATGTCACAATTGATCTTTAAGCCGTTTATTGTGGCCGGTAAAAAGGATATAATTGTAATACCCCATGCACAATTGTATGCCTTGAATTTTGAATACCTTCTGCTGAGTGATCCGGGAGAGAAGACATGTCTTTTTCAGGAGTTACCATATGCCATTCGACAATTTAATTTCCGATATGTCTACTTGCCGGAAGAAATTCTGCTACGCACACCAGTATCTGTTAATGGACATATTCTGGCAGTAGCACCTGGATTTGATAATGAAATAAGTGGTGATGTCAGGTCTGTAGCCAAAGATTCAATCATAAAAGATCGAAGATTTTTGACTCGCCTTCCCTGGGCTGTAGAAACAGCCGAGGCATTGCATCATAAATTGAATGCAGACTTATTTATTCATGAAAGCGCGACGGAACATAATATTAAGAAAGTATTGCCAAATTATGGGATACTACACTTTGGTACCCATGCGGAAGTTGATGATGAAGATCCGATGTTATCCCGTTTGGTTTTGACTAAGTCGTCCGACACGATTGAAGATGATTTTCTATTTGCATACGAAATTTATAGCCTTGACATCCATGCTTCGTTGGTAAGTTTGACAGCCTGTGAAACCGGTATCGGCAAATTACAAAATGGAGAGGGAATGCTCTCCATGGCCAGAGCATTTCGATATGCCGGATGCCCAAGTATAGCTATGTCTCTCTGGAAAATCGATGATCAAAGCAGTGCGGCAATCATGCAGGATTTTTATAATAATTTGAATCATTCCCTGACCAAAGACCGGGCCTTGCGAA
>JAGQWV010000106.1 GCA_020437045.1 Saprospiraceae bacterium
AGGGTCTGGTGATCCTTTTACTGACACTGGTTGTCAAGTCATTGGTTTATCCTCTGACATATAAAATGCTTTATTCTCAAAGCAAAATGGGTGCGCTGAAACCTCAGATTGAAAAAGTAAGGGACAAATTCAAGGATGATCAGCAGAAAATCCAGATGGAGACCATGAAAATGTACCGTGAGTATGGTGTAAATCCTGCAGGCGGTTGTTTTCCTATGATATTACAGATGCCGATCTGGATTGCCTTATATCGATTTTTTCCCGCCTCGATTGAATTTCGACAGGCTTCTTTCCTTTGGGCAAACGATCTATCGAGCTACGATGTTTTTGTACGCTTACCCTTCAGCATTCCGTTTTTGGGTGACCACTTAAGTTTATTTACATTCCTATGGGCGATTTCCATGGTTGGTTACACCTATTACAATAGTAAGATCATGGATATGAGTAGCATGAATGCAATGCCAGCTATGAAGTACATGCAGTATATCATGCCTCTGATGTTTGTCTTTTTCTTTAACGATTATGCATCGGGACTCACGTGTTACCTACTTTTCTCTAACCTGCTGAATATTACACAAACCTTAGTCACCAAGAATTATCTCATCAATCACGATAAAATAATGGATGAACTGGATGCCAACCGCAAGAAACCAAAAAAGAAGGGAGGCTTCCAGGAACGACTTGAAAAGGCACTTCAGGAACAGCAGAGAATTGCCGAAGAAAAAGCACGAAAAAAATAGAAAGAAGGCTTTGGCTGGGAATAAGAACATATTCCTATCTTGGCACTGATGGATACGATCAGACCGGATCTTATTGGTGTAATCGGAGCAGGTAACTTTGGGCAGACACTGGCATCTTTGTTAACCTACAATGTCAATGTTCTGCTTTATAGTCGAAGTCCGGTTGAACAGGAAACCCTGGAAAGTCTCAGGCAGGCCTCGGGTTATACGATTGAAAATACCCTGTCACCCAAGGATTTATGCGAGCGTTGTAAAGTAATCATTCCCGTAGTACCAAGTTCTTCTTTCCGATCGGTCATCAAAGAGTTTGCTGGCCATTTACATCCATTTCACATTCTAATTCATAGTACTAAAGGCTTTGATCTGGTGAAGGTCAATCTGGAGAAAAAAATCATTAAGATCAATGCTTCCAATTTGCGAACTATGAGCCAGGTAATTAGAGATGAAACCCAGGTAGTTAGGATCGGGTGTATCTCAGGTCCTAATTTATCTGCCGAAATCCGGGCAGGCCTGCCGGCGGCCACTGTAGTTGCCAGCGAATATGATGAAGTGATCACTTTAGGCCATCATATCCTTAGTAGTCCACAATTCAAAATTTATGGTTCACATGATCTGGTGGGAACCGAATTTGCAGGAGCATTAAAGAACATGATTGCCATCAGTACCGGTATTGCAGAGGGAATGAAACTGGGTAAAAATATCGAAGCGCTTTTGATCACCAGGGGTTTACGTGAAATGTTATTAATCGGTCAGGCTATGGGTGCTAATCCACGGACCTTTTTTGGTGCTGCGGGATTAGGTGATCTAATAGCAACGTCCACCAGCCCAGACAGCCGAAATTTTAAATTTGGGATGAAGCTGGGACAGGGTAAAAATACTTCAACGATACTTGCTGATTCAGACGACCTCGTAGAAGGTGTACGCACGGTCCAATTAATGTATCACTTTGCTCAATATGCTGATTTGGACATCCCGATCGTAGAGATACTCTATGGAATCATTTTTAAAGCACTTCCCATCAGAGAAGCAATGAGCTACCTGTTAGATTATCCTTATGCAATGGACGTAGATTATATTGATCTGAAGTATGATGCAGATTAAGCATCAATATCCCGATTGAGGTATCCATTCGCAAAGACAGAATCTGTATCTTTAACAGCTCAGAAATCTATATCATAATTACAGCAGTATTCTTGTAATATAATGGTTAGGTTGTTTATTATTACATAACTCAGGCACAATGGAAAGAGAAACATCAAACTACATCGAACGGGATATAAGTTGGCTGGCCTTTAATCATCGGGTACTACAGGAAGCCGCTGATAGTACCGTCCCTCTATTTGAACGAATAAAATTTCTCGCAATTTACTCCTCGAATCTTGGAGAATTCTTCGCAGTCCGGGTAGCTCAGCAAAGAAACCTCGTACGTATAGGTAAAAAGACAAAAAGAGAACTTGATCTTCATCCCCGATATGTACTGCGCAATATTTTGAGCATTGTCAATAAACAACAGGAGGAATTTAGTGACATATTCGAAAATCAAATTGTACCGGAGCTAAGGAAGAATGGAATTTTTCTAAAGAGACGCCTGGATTTATCCGAAGACCAAAAGGAATTTGTTGAGGAATACTTCAAGCAGAACATGTTACCCTATGTACAACCCGTACTTTTGGTAAAGAACAAAATACGTCCTTTCCTAACCAATGCCTCACTTTACCTAAGTGTAGTGATGCGTACCAAAGGGAAACCAAATGGCAATCTCCACTATGCGATCGTAAAAATACCAAGTGAACACCTTCCTAGATTTATTGAATTACCTTCATCAAAGGACCGACATGATTTAATCATGATTGATGATATCGTTCGTCATAGTATTGCCTGGTTATTTCCAGGATATGATGTACTCGATACCTACTCCATTAAGTTGACGAGAGATGCTGAGCTGTATATTGACGATGAGTTTTCGGGAGATTTGCTGCAGAAAATTAAAACCAGTCTTCGGCGTCGCAATGTCGGACCCGCATCCCGTCTGGTCTACGACCGTCAGATGCCAAAGGAACTTTTAAAATATCTTCAATCGGTACTAGAGTTAGAAAATTATGATCTCTTACCTGAAGGTCGGTATCACAATAATTTTGACTTTTTCAAACTGCCTTATTTTGGTATGAAGCAGTTGACAAGGAAATCTTTAGACCCTTTAGAATACATACCATTAGAACGTAGTACGGATTTTTTTAAAACCATTAAAGAAAAAGATCAACTAATTCATCTTCCCTACCATAGCTACGAATCTGTGGTGCGATTTTTTCAGGAAGCGGCACATGATCCGGCAGTAACTCACATTAAGATTATTCAGTACCGCGTAGGTCCGACATCCCGTATCATGGAAGCGCTAATGGAGGCAGTCGATAAAGGAAAACGCGTTTCCGCATTTATGGAGGTCAAAGCTAGATTTGATGAAGAAGCAAATATTCATTGGGGGCAGAAATTGGAAGAGGCCGGAGTTAAAGTGCACTACAGTTTTCCGGGACTAAAAGTACATTCCAAAGCGGCAATCATCCGTCGCATTGAAAACGGGAAAGCGGTATTATATTCCTATTTAAGTACGGGAAACTTTCATGAATTGACGGCAAAAATTTATAGTGACCTTGGACTATTTACCGCCGATACCCGACTGACGGGTGAAATAGCCAGAATTTTTAGCCTATTGGAAACCAGAAAAGTACCGGAAAAGGAATTTCGCCATATGCTGGTAGGACAATTTAATTTGCGGTCTGAATTGGTTAACATGATTAAGAATGAAATTGAAAATGCAAAGAAAGGTAAACCGGCGAAAATTACATTGAAACTCAATAGCCTGCAGGATCAGGATATGATCGATTTGCTTTATGAAGCCAGTCAGGCAGATGTAGAAATAAAATTAATTGTCCGGGGCATATGTTGTCTTGTACCAGGTGAACCTGGGCTGAGCGACAATATTTCGGTTATTAGTATCGTAGACCGATATTTAGAACATGCCCGTATTTTCATGTTTCATAATGATGGTGAGGAGAAAGTATATTTATCATCTGCAGATTGGATGACGCGAAATTTAAGCTACCGGATAGAAACGGCCTTTCCTGTTTATGATCCCGATGTTCGGAAATTAATTAAAAATATTATAGAAGTTCAATTGAATGATAATGTAAAAGCCCGGATCATCGATAAAAACGGAAAAAATAAATATGTGGTACGCGAAAGTGGAATTCCCGTACAGTCTCAATTGGAAACTTATTATTATTTGAAACGTCAACAAGACATTTTTGAAAAAGAATATGATGTCGAAGAATAATTATTACATAGGCAAAATGCCTTCGTTGATTATGTATTTGTTGCTTGTGTTAGTGATCATCAGTTGCGGTGGCACTATGGAGAAAGAACACCAAGATGAAAACTCAACGGTAGAAGACCAACATCACATCGAGAAATTACTGTCGAAATATACGGAGTTTGAACTTAAAACAGACTTGTCGCTATTGACCGAAAATGAACGCAAAATGATACCAGTTATAAAAAAAAAAAAAAAAATCATGGAT
>JAGQWV010000107.1 GCA_020437045.1 Saprospiraceae bacterium
AAATGAAATTTTTCAATTTTTTCACGCAGGAATTGGCGATTGATTTGGGTACTGCCAATACCCTGATCATTCAGGACGATGAAATCGTGGTCGAAGAACCATCCATTGTTGCCATCGACCGTAGAACAGGTGAGACGATTGCCGTGGGCTCACGTGCCATGCAAATGCACGAAAAAACCCATGAACATATAAAGACTGTCCGCCCATTGAAAGATGGAGTAATAGCAGATTTCCAAGCCGCAGAGAGTATGATCGAAGGAATGATCAATATGATTGATCAAAAGCGCCGGTTTTTCACCCACATGAAAATGGTGATTTGTATCCCCTCTGGAATTACCGAAGTTGAAAAAAGAGCAGTTTTTGATTCAGCTGATCACGTTGACTCTAAGGAAACTTATTTGATATACGAACCAATGGCTGCCGCGTTAGGTATAGGATTGGATGTGGAAGAGCCTGTGGGTAATATGATTATTGACATTGGTGGAGGTACCACCGAAATCGCCGTAATTGCCCTTTCTGGAATTGTATGTGAACAATCGATACGAACGGCTGGAGACGAATTTACTATGGATATTATAGATCATCTCCGGCGAAATCATAACCTCCTGATTGGAGAACGAACTGCCGAAGTCCTTAAAATAAATGTCGGATCAGCATCTACTGAACTTGACAACCCTCCGGAACCTTTCGCTATCAATGGCCGTGACTTACTGACGGGTATTCCCCGACAGGAAACGATAACATACCAGGAAATAGCAGAGGCCCTGGACAGCAGTATAAGTAAAATTGAAGAAGCAATTTTGAAAGCTCTGGAGGTTACACCACCGGAATTAGCTTCAGATATTTATAAAACCGGCCTGTACCTTACTGGTGGAGGAGCACTACTGCGTGGATTGCGTAAACGTATCTCACTTAAGACCAAATTGCCGGTCACCGTTGCAGATGACCCCTTACGAGCTGTGGTCCGGGGTACGGGTCTTGCCTTAAGAAACACCGATGAATACTCTTTCTTGATAGATCGTAAAAGTGTGTAAAAGGGTAGTATAGTTACTCATGCAAAACATCCTCTTTTTTCTTTACCGGTACGGATATGTACTCCTCTTTGTGTTATTGCAGATTTTCTGTATCAATCTCGTCGTCAGATTTAATCCCAAGCAAAGTGACATATTTATCAAATCATCCGGCGCTGTATCCGGATGGCTGTTAGAACGGTATGATTCAGTGGTTCAGTTTTTTAATCTATCTGATGTCGCTGAGAACCTAGCCAGTGAAAATGCTCGTCTCAGGACCCAAGCTATGACGTTTCAGGAAATCTACGGCCCAGCATCCACCCACACTGATTCCAATGCCACGCAACAGTACACCATGGTGGCAGCAAGAGTCATCAATAATTCTATTGCCAACCTGGACAACTATTTTACGCTCAACGTCGGCGCTCGTGATGGAATCCAAAAGGGATTGGGGGTTATTCAAACAGATGGCGTAATGGGTATTATTACCGATGTAAGTAATCGCTATGCCCGGGGTATTTCCTTGTTAAATCGCGACACAAAAATTAGTGTTTCCATCCAACGGAATCATTTTTTTGGTACACTGTCCTGGCCAGGAGGCAATCCCAAAAGAGCAAAGCTCAGCGACATACCCAAGCATGCCGATCTGGTGATAGGAGATCTGGTAGTGACTAGTGGATTTAGCGCTCTGTTTCCTCAAGGTATCACCGTTGGTAAAATCATTAACTTTGAGCTAAAGGAGGGCAGTAATTTCTATGATATTGATGTAGAGTTGTCCAATGACCTTTCACAAGCACATTATGTCTATGTGATAAAGAATTTGTATGCTGAGGAACAGCTTGAAATAGAGGACCAACGAAACTGAAATGGAAGGTCAGATAGCACGAATTTCATTTAGATTTATCCTTTTGTTACTGATCCAGGGATTGATACTGCATCGTGTCAATCTTGGAGGTGAGGACTTTAATTATGTGCAAATTTTTGTCTATCCCTTTTTTATCATGCTTCTTCCGGTACAGACAGGAAGGATTTTATTGATTCTTTTGGCCTTTTTGATAGGAATTTCTGTAGACATATTTTATGACTCTCCCGGTTTGCATGCCAGTGCCTCTGTCTTTACGGCATTTATCAGGCCATTTGTATTATCGGCAGTCGAACCCCGCGGTGGATATAAAATTAACTCAGTGCCCACCAAAAATCAATTTGGATTTAATTGGTTTGTGCGTTATATCAGCATTCTACTCATCTTACATCTTTTTTGGTACTTCAGCCTGGAAGTATTTCAGATCTCCAGGATATTAATAGTTATTCTAAAGACTATTGCATCTTTTATTGCGTCTATATTGTTTATAGGATTGTATGTAGTCATTTTCAATCCCAAAAATTGACCCGTCATCGATGGAAGAACGCAGCTACATTATAAGGGGACTAATCATTGCCGCTGGAGCCATAATGCTGTTGAGGGTTGGGTACATGCAGCTTCTTGACAAATCTTATCGCATCAAAGCCGATGCCGCTACCATTGAAAAACAGGTCATTCAGCCTTCCAGAGGACTTATTTATGACCGTAATAAGGAACTTCTCGTCTATAACCAACCAATCTATGATCTTTATGTGACAGCCAATCTGGTGGACCCGGCTATGGATACCGCCAAATTGTGCCGAATTCTAAATATCGACAGGGAGACATTTCTTAAAAATATCCAGAAGGATTTTAAAGATGTGCGTTTTTCCCGAAGTGTACCTTTTCTCTTTATGGATAAAATAGATCCGGTGATTTATGCGCAATTACAGGAAGTATTGCATGAGTTTCCCGGGTTTAGCTCTAAGGTTCGGAGTGTCCGGGGTTACACATTTCCATATGCGGCACATGCTCTGGGCTACATTAGTGAAGTAGACCAGCAGATTATAGATAACCGGAAAGGTTATGAACGCAGAGATTACTACGGAGTGAGCGGTATTGAAGCCACCTATGAGAACTACTTGCGTGGAGAGAAAGGAATGGAATTCCAATTGAAGGATAATTTCGGGAGAAAAGTAGGATCTTATGAGGGGGGCGAGCGCGATGCATCGGCTACTTCCGGCATCGATCTGGTGACTTCTCTCGATATTGATTTGCAAGGATATGCTGAGCAACTGTTACAGGGGAAAATTGGTGGTGTTGTGGCACTGGAGCCTGCCACCGGTGAAGTCCTGGTACTCGCCAGCAGCCCTAGTTATCATCCTCAGTCGTTGAGCGTGAGTGCAAATCGACAAAAGACATTTTCCTCGTTACAAGCAGATTCACTTAAACCTTTTTTCAATCGGGCATTGCAGGCTAAATATCCTCCGGGTTCTATCTTCAAACCAGTACTGGCGCTGATTGCTCTACAAGAAGGAGTAATTACCGTAGATCGTTATATAACCTGTACGGGAGGCTACGTATACAAGTCATTTCGGTGGGGATGTCATGCCGGTCCTGGTGTACGTAATGTGGTAAGGGCTATCCAGGAGTCATGCAACACTTATTTTTACACCGTTTATCAGGATTTGGTAAACGAAGGAGGATTCGAGCATCCGGAAATCGGATTAAATCGCTCGGTAGACTATTTTGAACAATTTGGATTGGGTCATGTACTGGAAATCGATATACCGCAGGAACAATCCGGCTTTATCCCCAATAGTGATTATTATGACGATCTCTATGAAGACAAAGGAGATTGGAGAAGTACTTATATTCTTTCCAATGCTATCGGGCAAGGTGAAATAGAACTTACCACCCTGCAAATGGCTAATCTCGCAGCTATCATTGGCAACCGGGGGTTTTATTACAAACCCCATCTGGTGAAGGCATTCAGCGATGAATCCATACCTCTACCCACTCAGTACCGGACACCAAAGCGGGTAAAGATAGATGATAAGTACTTTGATCCGGTCATCGAAGGGATGGCCAAGTCAGTTAGCATGGGTACCTCACGAGCGGCTCAATTACGGGATATAGAAGTTTGTGGTAAAACAGGGACTTCCGAAAATCCACACGGAAAAGATCATTCGGTTTTCTATGCTTTTGCTCCCCGGGAAAACCCGAAAATTGCTGTCGCTGTATTTATTGAAAATGGTGGTTGGGGAGGTTCTTATGCGGCACCCATTGCCAGTCTGATCATCGAAAAGTATCTAACAGGAGAAATAGATCGTTCACGGTTATGGCTCGAAGAGCGAATGTTAGAAGTGAACCTACTTGCCGCCCAATAACCTACTTTTCGATCTCAGTTACAAACAGTTCACTTCAAGGCAAGAATAGATTACCTATTTTTACAAAATGATAGTTTCTGCCATAGCTGCCATGTCTAAGAATAGGGTCATTGGAAAAGAAAATGATCTTCCCTGGCATTTGCCCGCCGACATGAAGTATTTCATGAGAACAACGAAAGGACATCATGTAATCATGGGTCGTAAAACGTTTGAGTCCCTGGGAGTGCCTCTAAAGAACAGAACTAATATTATCATCACGCGTGATGTATTTTATACCGCTTCCGGAATTTTGGTCTGTCATGCATTGGAGGAAGCCCTCGATATAGCTGATGCTCATTCAGAAGAAGAAGTCTTTGTCATTGGCGGGGCTGAAATCTATAAACTTTCCCTTCCCTACTTAGATCGCATTTACCTAACCGAAATAGACCTTATGGTGCCTGATGGAGACGCCTTCTTTCCGGAGTTTAAATCTTCAGAATGGCAGTTGACCAACGAAGAACCTCATGAACCGGATGAACGAAACCACTATCCATACACTTTCAAAATATTCGAAAAGATAGACCATTGAACCATCTAAATGCCCAACAAAAGATATCAGAAGAATTGCTCTACTATGTCTGGAGATTGAAAAATTTCAATCATCGTAAATTGACGACCACCACAGGAAAGGTAATTCAAATCATGGATACTGGAATCCGAAACCATGATAGTGGACCGGATTTTCTCCATGCCAAAATAAAAATCGGTGATCGGATATGGGCAGGACATGTCGAGATGCATGTGGTGTCCAGTGATTGGACCAAACATCAACATCAGCATGATCCGGCATTTCAGAATGTTATTCTGCATGTGGTTTATGAAGAAGATGTAAAAATTAATCTACCAAATGGCGAAGAACTGGCTTGCTTACCCCTGAAACAACGTATTGATGACGCGATTGTCATGAACTATCGCCTGCTAATGGAAAATGCCTTGTGGATACCCTGCGCGAAAAACGAACGTAAAATATCCCCTCCTGCGCTGCAAGCCTGGTATGAACGAACCCTTGTAGAACGACTCGGAGCAAAAACATTAAAACTTCACCAGGTACTTCAGGATACGGAATATGACTGGGAGGAAGCATTCTACCGGCTACTTGGTCGTAATTTTGGATTTAGTGTCAATGCCGATGCCTTTGAAGCTCTACTAATTGCACTACCGCGAAAAATTCTGGTCAAACATAAAAATCGATTATTTCAACTCGAGGCGCTTTTGTTTGGACAAGCAGGATTTTTAGAAGAAGATTTTGTTGATGAATATCCCCGGGAATTGCAAACGGAATATCGATTTCTGCAAAAGAAATACGCATTAAATCCAATTCCAAAACACTATTGGAAATTTATGCGCATGCGTCCGGCTAATTTTCCAACGATTCGGATTGCGCAATTTGCCATTCTTTTTTTCAAAACAGTGCATTTGTTTAGTAAGATGCTTGCCGCTCAATCAATTAAAGAGGTGTATATCATGTTTCAATCAGATGTCTCTGCCTATTGGAAGACACATTATACTTTTGATCAGGAATCCGAAAAAAAACCAAAAAAACTTGGAAAATCTTCTATTGATCTATTAGTTATTAACACCGTTGTACCTTTTCTTTTTCACTATGGTCAGGTGCAGATGAGAGAAAATCTTCAAGATAAATCACTTCGATTTTTAGATGAATTACAACCAGAAAACAATCAAGTAATAAAAAATTTCAAAGCGCTTAATTTTAAAGTATCCAGTGCATTTGATACTCAGGCATTATTACAATTAAAAAAGGACTATTGCGATGCTAAACGATGTTTGGAGTGCGCCATAGGCAATTCAATCCTGAAAACTTAATATGATTCAAACGCTACTTTTCCGAATTTTGATGGCACCCTTTGCGCTTTTATATGGACTGGGTGTTACGCTACGGAACTTGTTTTATAAGGTTGGTATTCTAAAGGAAGTAAGTTTTAATCTGCCTATTATCTCCGTTGGCAATCTTACCATGGGCGGAACCGGTAAAACACCGCACATTGAATATTTGGTG
>JAGQWV010000108.1 GCA_020437045.1 Saprospiraceae bacterium
CTTACGAATTTATCGACAAGCACCTAAGTCACCATCCTTCTCCACATCATATCTATTTAACTATTCGATATGATGTGGAGAAGGATGGTGACTTAGGTGCTTGTCGATAAATTCGTAAGCTTGCTTTCTGGTGTCGGTTGGAAAATCGTGTTCTGCATCCGGATAGCGCACTTGTAATTCGTCGTCGTGATTGAGGTAATGGTATACTTTGCCAGCCAGATCTAACCCCACAGTTACCCCTTTTACATCAAAATTCGCATCATTGACCGGTGAATTGGAGAAAAATGGCCGGGGAGCAATCAATGAAATAATTTCATGAAAATTGAAGGGAATGCTATCTCCATTCAGATGATAAATGGACCTTAGTCTCGGCATGTATCGATCTTGGGCCCAAGGTCCTAATCGACCGCCATATCGATCGATGGCTGCAGGACCTATATCATAATATTCGAATTGGGTCCATCCACAACTTGCCACGGCGACCTTTATCCGATGGTCTAATGCTGCGAGAAACATAGCATTGTGTCCACCCAGAGAATGGCCAATTGCGCCAATCCGGTCACCATCTACCTGACTAAGTGATTGAAGAAAAGAAATGCAAAGACAGTGATTTGTGATCCCCGCCATGGTGCCAGAAGCATAGGGAGAATTTTCAAAGTCGTAATCCTGTAAATCTCCATATCCGGGATAATCGGGAGCGATCACGATATAACCTCGCTCCGCCAATTCCCTGGCATAACCCCGATTAGGTAATCCTTCACCATCGACAATGCGTTTTCCGAGATCACCGGTGGGATGCAATGCGACCATGGCCGGTGTGTCACCTAGAAGTCCTAAACGCTTGGGTATGTATAAATAGGCGGTGACCAGGATATCATCATTCCCCTTCAGAATGAGGTTGTATCGTGTGTATGAAGAAGTCTCGAAAGTGTCTTGATAAATAGTTTCAGAGACGGTTGGTAATTGCAATGGCAGCGGTCCCATGACCTGCTGCAGTGCATCTTTTATACTATATCGTTGTCGTTCCCAGGCTGTGACGTTATCAATTTTGATGCTGGAATGCGATTGACTGGAATAAAATTCAAAAGGATTGCCAGGGGGCTGACAGCTTGCATCTTGAGCAAAGGGAATAAAGAAAATTAAAATGATGGAAGTGAAGGACCATTTTACCAATGTTGGCGACATCAGCAAAATTTGGATACTTTTTATCTGGATAATGGTCATTGTAATTCCTGATCTGGACTAATTTTATATAATTATTTTAAATATCTGATTGTTGGGATTCCTGAAATGAAAAATGAAAGGGAATACCCTTTTTATATCGATGTCCGAATTGATCGACAAAGGATTGACCAATAAATTCAAAATTAATTGATCCGCTTTGTTCCGGATTAATTCTGGTGGCAGTTAATGTATTTGGAAACGTGCCACTCTTTAAACTGCCATCCACAAAGTTTTCTGCATTGCTTATTTTCCAGTTGCCAACAGGTCCAAACATTACAAATATATATTTGTCTTTTTCCATGGTTCTGAGCCAGACAAAAGGGTATTCAAAATTGTAGGGCCCCCATTCATTGACAATGATAAATTTTCTGCCATCAAGTTCGGGATCCTTATTAATTACGTTTTTACCATCTTGCAATGGGGTAGGTAAATCCATAGGCAATGCCCGGTCTACATGCATGTCTTTTTCTTCAGTGGTACCATCAATAATGTTTTCGGAAAAAACTACGGATGTTGTTTCGGTAATATCATAGGCACTATCCACATCGGTTATTACATTTTTTGCAATTACATAATCTCGACTGGATACATCTCTTTTCTCAGCAAACCCCCAACCTTCTGGCTGCTTGTCTCTGGCCCAAAGCTTGATACCTGTTTCGAGGTTTTCCAGATGATTTTCTTCGATGATATTTTTATTACCTTGTTCAATAGCAATTCCATATTGACAGTCAGAAATTTTATTTCCGGAAATTAATGATTCAAAGCTATATCCGCCCCAGATACCATAGCGACATTCCTTCATGGTATTATTAATTAAATAATTGGCACTGAAAGTCACTTCAATGCCATTGGTTGGCGCATAGGAAAAATCGTTTTCATAAATTAAATTATTGTTGCAACCACCTTCACCAGAATCCATGGTGTGTTGTCCGGCCCATAAAAAGAAGCCATCTCCGGAATGAGTGGCGGAATTAAATGCGAATATATTATTACTACTTTGTTCGTACGCTAAAATACCGGCGGAGTCCTGTCCGCGTTGATAGATGCCGTGACTATAGCCACGTACATTAAAATTGAGATTGTTGTGCATGATCCGGTTGTCGCTGCTGCGATAAAGACCGATCCCGATGCCGGAGTTGAAACTGATATTATTATTGTAGATGAGAGCATTATGACAATTAGTAAGCATGATCCCGTTTTGTCCCTGCTGCACCTTCACATCGCGAATCAGGGCATGATCGCAGTTTTTCAGGTAAATGGCGGCACCATATCGTTTCCACTCATTGGATTCATTATGATGATAGTATAACCAATCGTTTAGATCCTCCTTTTCCCGGGTAGATCCCAATCGTTGCCGGTAATTATAACTGAAATTGCAATTTTCAAGCTTTAGACTGTCTACATCTTCAGCCAATAATGCAAATTTAAAACCGTGTATTGTCAAATTGCGGATGGTAATATTCTTGCCCTCAATAGTTAATCCGGTACCGATAAATTGGTCCGGTGAAGTTGGATTCTTTCGGCCATCGATCACGGCACCTTTAAAATCTAATACGAGATTATCACCCTTTACATTAATTCCTGAATCGGTACTATCTCTGAGTACCACTCGTAAGGTATCCGGATTGAAGATCGCCGATTGACTAATGGTCATTTTTTGCTGCAGGCTCAGGACTTCTAATCTTGGCCTACAACCCATGTTCAAAAGGGGACTAATAAAAATCAACAGGAGAAAAAAACAGATGAGATTGCCTTTGGACATGGAAGATCGACTTTTGATGACAATGTACTCAATGATTTTGAATTATGGCAGCCTGACGTTTTTGGTATTTCCCGAGCACCTGCTTGTTACGCCTTCTTGTTAAATCTTTTATTATTTTGCACATTGCTACGTCAACTGAAGGGATATGCTGGATAAAGCAAATAAGGCAGTGTTTAGTACAGAAGGAACTTCGCAACAGACTTCCAAAGTACTCTTTCAGGAGGGAGATCTGACCATTTCCCGTGAGCACGAATTTACAGCCGAGATTATCAAATTCCTTGACGATACTACCTGGGGGACAACCGACACCCTCTATGAACATAAGAAAACGGAAGAAAGGGTAGCTCAATTGCAGGACCCTGTGCTGGCAACGATCCGAATTGATGGCGAACTGGGATCAATGGTAGTGATTGAGCGACGCAAGTTGCTGGTCGGTGGAAGAGAAATTAAAGGTTATTTTTTTCGCTATCTGGTCAATCAACTACCCTTCCGGAAAAGAAGGCTCTTTGGAGTCTACAGTCAGAAGGTGATGGAATTGATAGTAGCGGATGAATTGGACGAGGCTTTGTTTTATGCCAGTGTGGAAGCCAAAAATCACCGGTCACAAAATTTTCTGCGGAGACTCGGCTATCTGGAGCAAGCTACTGTTTCGACATTAGGCTATAGTAGATTTTTTCCCCGGCGGGATCCCCGAATGGAGCGCGTGGGAAGTGACGAGAAAGAACAGGTGCTCCAATTGTTGAAGAAGCGTTATTCGCAACATGCCCTGGTACACTTCAGCTATATTTTCCAGAATGATGATTACTTCGTCCTGAAAGAAAATGGAGAAATTATTGCCGGTTGTCAAGCCCATCCTGCTACCTGGGTGGTAAAGAATATTCCGGGAAAACTCGGTGGACTTTTTCTCCGTTGGGTGCCCTATATTCCTTTTGTAAGATCAGTTTTTAATCCCAATAATTTTAAGTTTTTAACCTTTGAAGGAATTTACGTGAAGGAGGGGAGAGAGAGGGATTTAGTAAAACTATTTGAATCGATACTCCACCATTTTCCTTTAAAGGCATGTTTGATTTGGTTGGATATTAAAGATCCATTGTATGAAAAACTGGTAAATATTGGCCGGCATGGTTTGATGAAAAACTTTGTCGATAATGCTTCTATTAAAATATTGGCAATTCCCGAAAAAGCGTCCGAGTTTACCATGGAATATCTGCAATCAAATCCTGTGTATATGTCCACCTTTGATTTTATCTAACCCTTTATCCATGTCCATTTTTTGCCGTCGATTTTTCTTAAGCTGGTGTTTTATAACTTTTTATATGATAGGTTCCAGTCAGTCTAGAGTGCGTGATTACGGCATTATACCGGGAGTATTGCCACCAGGTAAAAATAATGCAATCACGGATGTTCATGGTGTAAAGGTTGGCCATACCACGATCATTAGAGGTGATTCAATCTGCACCGGTGTCACGGCGATTTTGCCCCACGGTGATAATATCTTTCAACGAAAAGTGCCTGCCGCCATTTATATCGGCAATGGGTTTGGCAAATTGGCAGGATATTCTCAGGTGGAAGAACTGGGCAATATCGAAACTCCGATCCTATTAACTAATACATTCAATGTGGGAACGGCCAT
>JAGQWV010000109.1 GCA_020437045.1 Saprospiraceae bacterium
AATCGATGCGTTGGTCTACTAGTTACTTCCGGATGTTTTACCCTCATTTTATCTGGCTTAGTTCAGAATGGCAGTTCAGAACACTCCCCTTCTATTATATTCGCTGTAAATTCAGATAATTCATGATTAGACTAGTTCTTTTTCTCCTTTTGTTTTTAGGGATTCAAAGTATACCAATTGCTCAATCCATTATGCCGGTGATACTGCCGGAAAGAGCGCGTGCGGAAGTGGTTGACGAGATTTTAGAGGATCGCATCGAGCATCTACTTCCTGAATTGATGAGGCGGGAGGGAATTGACATGTGGATTCTGATTTCACGGGAATATAATGAAGACCCGGTTATGAAGACCATGCTGCCCAGTACCTGGTTGTCAGCAAGGAGAAGAACAATCATGGTGTTTTATGATCCAGGTGCAGATCAACCCATTGAGAAATTGGCTATTGCGCGATATTCTGTAGGCAGACTGCTGCAAGGATCCTGGGATGTGGATGTCTATCCGGATCAATGGGAAGCACTCATCAGAACAATTACCGATAAAGATCCTCAAAAAATTGGCCTTAATTATTCGAAAGATTTTGGTTTGGCGGATGGCTTGGTCCATACTGAATATGAGACCTTTTATAACTTGCTTCCCGACAAATATCGAGATCGTATCACCTCCGCTGAACCCCTGGCCATCAGCTGGCTTGAAACCAGAACTCCCCGAGAATTGGAAATTTTTGATATGATCTGCAAAATCGGACATACCATATTACAGGAAGGTCTTTCCGAAGCTACTATCCATCCCGGCATTACCACGACCGACGATGTTGTATGGGGGTTACGTCAGAGAGTCACTGACCTGGGCCTGGATACCTGGTTTCATCCGACCGTCGACATCCAGCGATATGACCCGGAAAATTTCGATCATCTACGCACATTTTCAAAGCAACCGGAACAACGGATCATCCGGCATGGAGATCTGCTCCATGTGGATTTTGGCATAACCTACCTAAGACTAAATAGCGATCAGCAGCAACATTTTTATGTGCTTAAGCCAGGAGAATCTGACGTACCTGAATTTCTCAACCTGGCCTTTGAAAAAGGAAATCGACTCCAGGATATTCTGGTCGAGCAGTTTGCCCCGGGTCGAACGGGAAATCAAATCCTGCTTGCCGCTCTGGATCAGGCAAAAAAAGAGGGCATCAATGCCTCTATTTATACTCATCCTATTGGTGTACATGGTCATGCAGCCGGGCCAACCATCGGGATGTGGGATCAGCAGCAAGGAGTAAAAGGTACAGGTGACTATCCCATGTATAAAAACACCGCATATTCCATCGAATTAAATGCTGCCTCAGAAATAAAAGAATGGGGGAAAGTAATCCGGATTATGCTCGAGGAAGATGGCTACTTCGATGGTGAAAAGTTTTACTTTCTCGACGGAAGACAGGATAAAATATTGACAATCCCCCGAAAATAAATCCTCGTCAGAAGCCTTGACCTCCGAGTCGCAACTACTGGGTTTAAAATAGCTTCGAAAACGCTAAGACACCAAGATTTTATTTCGTCATTTATTTAACGAAGAAATAGCGTATATGTAACATTATAGCTATTTTTGAAACGTTCAGCAATCTAATACTTCTTTCCTTAGTCATTTCCCTGTTTTTCGGTCTTCGATTGATTAAAAATATTATCAAACAAATAAACCCGGTTAGCTTTTTTAACGAGACTTATAAAGTCGGATCGATAACCAAATTCATCTTCACCTAAACCTTTTTTAGCCAAATTCAAAACCAGATCAATCGATAAATTTTGTTTATACTCACTCTCCCGGAGCAACATACCAAATCCAGCTACAGAAGCTGACCAATTAAAATTATCCGACAGTCTTTGATCTCCTTTTAATTTCGCTGTAATTGGTTCCTGAATTAGTTTGCTTTTCTGTCCATCCGGATCTTTATAGCGAAGTTTTATATACGCCCATTCATCCTTCATGGATTTATGCAAATTATTTTCAGAATGTGTATATCTTTTATCTATTGAGGTAAGCCAATCACTAGAAGTACCGTGAGGTATAATTTCATACAAGACGGTGACTGTGTGCCCATTTCCAATTTCTCCGGCATCCTTTCTATCATCGTTAAAATCGCGATTCTCCAGTTTCCGGTTTTCGTAGCCAATGAGTCGATAACCTGCTACTTGTTCCGGGTTAAATTCGATCTGGATTTTCACATCTTTGGCAACGGTAAATAGATTGGCTCCAAACTCATCAACAAAGACTTTTTTTGCCTCGGCCAGATCATCAATATACAGATGATTTCCGTTTCCCGAATCTGCCAACTTCTGCATTTTATTATCTTTATAATTACCCATGCCGAAACCCAATACAGAAAGATAGACGCCGAGGTCGCGTTCATTTTCGATCAATCGGACCAGCTCGGCATCACTACTTATTCCAATATTAAAATCACCATCTGTGGCCAAAATGATGCGATTATTTCCATTTTCGATAAAATTCTTTTTGGCTATTTTATAAGCAGTGGAAATTCCATCTGCTCCAGCCGTTGCTCCACCAGCAGTCAGTTGATTGATGGATTCCAATATTTTTTCCTTGTCATTGCCGCCTACCCCATCGAGCAGT
>JAGQWV010000110.1 GCA_020437045.1 Saprospiraceae bacterium
GCTTTGTGCCTTAGTGGTAAAGAAGAATCATCTCAAGGACACTGGTCCCGAGGCTATCATGAATATCTATTTACCCAGGAAGGCGCGAAAGGCTTGATGTACTATCAATTGATCTTTGGCGAAGTGAGATTGAGTGGTAAGATGGTGAGGCTGTAGCTTTATTGAAGCAAATTTACGCTTGTTGATTTGTGAGGCGTTGCGGGATAGTGAGTAATAAAACGCTACTTGCTTATATTGCATACTCGAATCATATTTACACTTAGATAATGATGACAAAAGGCAAGATTCGTGACTTTTTAAAGAGCTGTTCTGAGAATTCGAAATCTGGGCAAATAGAATGGGATACTTGGAGATCGGAGAATAATGTAAGAGCCATGGACCTTAAAGGCAGTGATTTTCGTGGTTTAACATTCCACCAATATAATTTTGCTGGCATGGATTTTAGTGAATCGAATTTTGATGGTTGTTTGTTTCTTGAGTCTAATTTTGTCTTAGCCGATCTTTCTAATTCCAGTCTTATGTCAGCAGACTTTAGTAAGACAATTGGCACAGAAACTAACTTCAATCATTGCAATTTATCCAATGCAAAATTTGATTTTTCGATTTACACAAAATCTAATTTTAATAGTTCAGTATTTCGTAATATGAGTGGGGTGAATGCGTTAATGTCCGGCTCACAATTTGTGAAAGCAGATTTATTTAAGGCAATACTAATATCTGCAAATCTTTCAGGTTCGAACTTTATTGGCGCTAATCTTCAGGAAGCTGTTTTAGGCGGTGCAAATTTATCCAATGCAAATTTGTCCAATGCAAATATTAGTAAATCCTTTATCTATGGACTGTCTGCTTGGAACTTGCGTACTGAAGGTCTAATTCAAAATGACCTGGTCATTTCTCACGACTATGAAGATTTTATATTAACTGTGGATGATATTGAAATTGCCCAATTTATCTATTTGATAAGCCAAAATTCCAAATTATCAAATGTAATTGATAAAATTACAAGCAAAGTTGTATTGATTCTGGGTAGATTTAGTAATGAACGATATCGAGTTCTAATTAGGATTAAAGAGAGCTTGCGAATGAATGGGTATGTTCCTGTCTTATTTGATTTTGAAAAACCTGAATCCAGAAGTCTTACCGAAACTATTGCACTTCTTGGCAGAATGTCTAAATTCATCATTGCTGACCTTACGGACGCCAAGAGTGTTCCCCAAGAATTGAGCGTTATCATACCAGGCAATCCATCTATCACGATACAACCTATCTTATTAAAAGGGTCAGAAGTGTACTCGATGTTTGAACACTGGAGACAATATCCCTGGGTCATGAATGTATTTGAATATGAAACAATTGATCACTTGAAAGAGCAAATGGTGCCAAGAATTATTCAGCCAGCAATAGATTATTATCAAGCTCACGCTCGGAAAAAGTAAAGTAAGATTCACTATTAATTACTGCATAGCTTTTGTAATTAATCTACATGAATATTTATTTCTTCTTACGCCACTGGCTCCAATTCCAATACCCTCCGCATAGAAAGCCAGTCGATCACCTCTTGCATCATCAGATCGTCGGCTTCATTCATTAAGTCTTGGAGTCGTTTTTGATCCTTAATCGTAGAAAATTTATTATTCAGATTTTCAAGCGCTATATGCATTTTATGGTACCGTTTGTGATTGCGGGAGTATTCCATAATGTGGCGAATACCCTCCATCATGGCACCCGTGGCGGGCAAGCCGAGTGCAACGATCGTCAAAATGCCATCGGCAATAGGAGAATATTCATAATGGGCAAGGAAGTGAGGAAATCCATGCAGACTGGCAGCAATTATAGCAACAGTATAAACCATTAAGCCTCCAATTTCATATTTGTAGTTGGATTTTTTCATATCCAACTTCTTAATTTTATGCCAATTCATCTGATCCTGGATAAGTGCTTTTTGGATCCATGTTACATCTTCAGGTGCAAAACGCTTATTTGACGAAGTGCCTTTTCGCTTTGTCACCCGGTCCCACAGTTCATTCCAAACCCTGGCTATCCAGTCTTCCTGATCCGAAATCCCATGGTAGGGGTGCATCCGTAATTTCTTCATATCCAATCCGGTTGCAAAAAAGAAATTGCAGATGCGTAATCGCTCCACTAAAAATCGATGCTCAATCCACTTTTGATGTGCGTGCTTACGATTCGCGCGAAAAACCAGTAAGAATATCAGTACCAAAAGGAGAAACTCCAATAAAAAAGAGTAATGGTAAAAAGGCTTCACTACCAATCCTAAACCGACGGTAAACACGGCTAAGGTAGCTAAACGGTATGCCCAAATTCCAGCATTTTTATAAATATCCCGGTTTCTGGCGGAAGTCAAACTAGATTTTGCATAATAAGGAAGTAAATCCTCCCGGAGGGCAGCGACAAGTCCTTTGTCAATATGGTTTGCTTCTATGTACTTAGTAAATATATTATCTTCAGTTGACTTTGCTTTTAACTTCTCACCTGCGGTGAGTTCTTTTTCCTGATTGAATTGGTCTAATTTCACTATGGAATCCGCATTTAATCCATTTTCTGCGATAAAATCAACATTGGTAATTCTCTGATCAGGTACTGAAATTACCACGCGAGGACATTTTACTTGCTTTGAATATTCAAGGATCTCTTTCGTCCCTCCAGGTTTTCCTCCTTTCCCATCCCAAATCACGATGAGTACATCGCATTGATCCACCACGTAATACCCGATGTCCCGAAAGGCAGCATGCCTTATTGATTTGATTTCTTCAGCGCTCAAATTCGATTCAATATGAAAGTCACTTAATTTGACCGGGCAAGGATCAAGCGCTAACATTTCTTCAAATTCCATAACCGAATCTTCACCCTGGAAATCCTGGACATAATATTCTTTATTAAAAGGCAATACCACCTGTAATCTGGCATCGTTGGATTGTAGGACCGCACGGGCAGCGATACGGTCACTTCCCTCAGCAAGTGGAGAAATAATGGAATAGGCAATAGGCGTATTTTGACAATTTCTTAGTTGCTTTAATGATGATTCCGGATAGAATTTAAAAATAGTATTGACAGAATCAATTGCTATCGTTCCATCAACATTAATGCCTAAAACTTCTTTTATTTTTTCAATCAACACTTCAATCGGAGGAAGTTGCTCTTTCTTCCGGTGGCCGGTAATCCCAATACGAATACGATATGGAATTGATTTTAAGGTTGTCATGGTCTTGTAAATTTAGCCCTGAGAAATTATTGATCTTCTTTCATTATTTCAACTCGATACCCAACATCTCGTAATCGATCTAAATAATCCTTGGTCCTGACTTCTCCATCAGGCTGATAATTTCCTGCCACAACATAATCATCTTTCCTTTGTTCCGTTGCAGGAAGTTGCGAATACGGTATCAGCAAATGATGTAGCTTATGTTCATCATCTCTTACTTTGGCATACTTCCATTCTGCCAGCCTGCGGTCTACCATCCAGCCATTGTGTTCAGCCTCTGAAAGAACCAATAAATGTTTATTAATTATTTCACGTACCTTTTGCTCCTCCTTTGAATCTATCTCATCACCCGCCTCCATCTTGACCACCCGGAGTCCGACGATAGCCAGATTCCTGGGAATACGTGCCGCCTGGGCTAAATTTGCGTTGCGATAATCATCACTTAACTCATTCCAGGGCACTGCATTTGATTTATTTTTTTTCTGGTCAACTGAAAGGTTTTTTAACCAATCCTCATGCAGTCCTTTGGCAAGCGGTTCAATTGCAGGAGAAAAAAATTGATATTGCTCGCATATTTCCCAAAACGCTTGTGCGTCAACGTGCATATCCAGTGATTGTCGTCCGGGCAGATGGGACCGTCTGGGAACCATGTCATTTGCATTGGCCTTGAGTTGGGAACACAAAAACTCTAATGAGCGAGCTCCGGCCCTATATTCAGGAACTTTCAATAAAGCTTCCAGCACACCTTCATCGATCCGTAATTCTTCTTGATTTCCTAATTTAAATTGTGCACGGATAAAAAGTGCCCGACGGATGGGGAAACACAAATCTTCCTTATCATCAACCCATTTTCTTTGCCCACCTTCCACCATGCAAATTTGACGTTTATTGGGGCCGAGGACATTAAGGTAGCCCGCCAACCTGGACTTAAAATCAGGGCCCTTCTTCAGAACAAATTCGCTCCATTTTTGCTCTGATGCATTCCACATGTCATCATTCATGGACTTTCGCTCTTTTGACGAGATCTTGGTAAGATCCCGTGGTCCAAATGTGGCAAAATCAGGACTGGTGGCGCCTGCAAAAACAAAGATACACTTGCCAATGGGATGGTTGATCTGGCCATCCTGAAATGAACCGTCCTGCATAGGGGCAAGGAGGTACTGTAGCCAGAAATAATTTTGAGAATCAAATTCATCCCAAAATACCAGCGGCGTTTTCCCTTTGAGTACGGCATCCCTCACCCGGTGAAAAGCACCGTTCAAATCGTCTGTATCATTAAATTGGGATAAATTGAAGGTCAGAATATCATCATCATCCAAATTTAAGATAGAGTGAGCTAGCTGGATGACCCCGAAGGATTTTCCAGCACCGGGAGGGCCAAAAACGCCTATAGATAAAGGCTTCTTTTGCAGGCCTGGCATTGCATAGGTGGCCATCAACTGTTTTAGTATTCGCAGACTTTCTATTTCCTGACGATCAACGGTTTGCAATTTTCCAAATTTGGCTACAGGCAACCTGTCCAGGGCTCCGGGACCCAGAATAGCCACCCCAAAAGCAGCTTCATAATGTGGTCGGTAGATGGATTGGGTCCGGGCATGAACTTGCCACTCATCCAGCATCATCCACTTACCGCGTTCAGACAGGTGATGAGGGACCACAGCACTGACAAATTGTTTAATGGGCAGGTTGATCTTTTTTGCAATTTGGGTTAATGGGAATCCCGGTTCTTCGTTGCTTTCTTCAGTGACTTCCCCATGTCCAATTCTTCTCAATTCTCTGCTGGCTTCAAGTCCGGCAATCAATGCTTCTTCCAGATCAATTGTCTGTTTTTCTGAATGCCGGCAGAAATAGTGTACAACCGCTGCAGTAAAACAGGATAAGTAGCCAAAGGATGCTCCTTTCCCCTGTTGCAGAGACCATTCCCCTTCAGCATTTGCCGCGTCGAACACTAGCAAATTGCTGACCTTCTTTTCCGGATCATTGTTGTACCAGAAAGCTCCATCCATCCCAAAGGTGACAATTAAATGTCTGGCGTTCTTAAGTGGCTGTAAATAAGGATTACTTTCTAATTCTGTCGCCAGGTCCTCGACAGTGGCCTCCCAGGACAATCCTCGACTGATTCGGACATTGCTGTGTCGCAACAACTCAGCGGAGACTATGATGACAAGCTGTGAAGGATTTGCAAGATTGCTGTTGCAACATGAATTTAGTTCTGCCCAAAATTCCCTTTCCTCGATGGCGCCGGAAAGTTTGAGGATGATCCAGCGAGGCGGAGTAGCATCAAGGAAATATTGAAAAGGCCATGATGGTTTGGATGCAGGTTTGCGGAATGTGATACCAGCATCATCGATCACCAATAGGTCCACCGTAGGCCGTAATTCCTGATTAGTTTTAAGTTTAGATATGGGTAATTTCCTGGAATCATGTTTGACCTCTTTATGTCCATAACCCAAAGCGGGTTCGACCGCCCGCCATACCTGTTTAGGCGGATCACATGGATTAAAACAAGGCTCCCACAAACAAAAAGCGTGAGATTCAGAAGGTAATTTTTCATAATCTTCATCCAAATCAAATTCGGTTATCCATCCTTCTTGATCATGGTCTTGCTGTTCTGCATATTGGATGAAGGTTTCGGCAATCAATTGCCGGAGTAAGAGTGCTCCGCCGCCACTGCGGACAAACTGGAATCCACGCGATTCCTGTGAATCGGCGGTACTCCGGTTACCCAGGTAATAATTATGATCACAAACGACATCTCCGGTAACTAAAACAGTCTTTGGGCTCATAGATGTAATACTAAATGCTTAATAAAATGGATATTCTGTCAAACTTAATTCTTTGTCCTGCTTCAATTGATCACTTAACTTGCAACCCTCTAAAACAAAAGTGAACGCTGACCAGGACTTTAGTATTTCATTTAAAACTTCTATATCATAACCAGAAATCAACGTATCGGTATTATTTAAGAAAATCAATGGATTGATTTGATTTTTAGCCCATTGATTAACGATATCAGCCAAATAATGTACTAATTCCACCAAATCCTTAAATTTTTCGACCTCTTCACTTTCTACTAACTGTACCTCAAGCAATAGAATCACCGCCTTGTCCAGAAATTCCGCAATACCTGCACTGCCGAAAGTATGATAAAGCAAGGTATAATCTTCATTTAACAAGTGACACAGATGGTCGAGGAATAGCGTTTTAGATTTGTTTTTTTCACCTTTGATAAAAAGGCACCGGGTATTTTCAAGTAAAGCGTAAATGTGTTTGCTCTCCTGGGTGGACAAAAGATAGTAACCTGGAGGTCGCAGAGGCAACGTAAATAATGGTAGCGCTTCTAGCTTATCCTTAGTCCAATTCAGGTAATATTTCTCACCCCGATTGCCATGCCTGGAAATAAATCCATGTTTCTCCAGAACTTTTAATCGCTGTTGGATGGTTCGGCTTTCTACTTTGCGGATAAATGCATCGAGGTCATACCGGTAAAATACTCTCCCCATCAATCTGGTAAGGGCTGTTGCCCATTCTAATTTTTCCCTTTCTGAAATTCTGGGAAGTAATGTTCTGATTTCCGACAAGATTTCTTCTTCGTAAGGTAAGTCGGATACCGCATGTTCCACGGAATATTGAAAACGTTCAACTCCGCTGTTTTTTACCTGGTGAAAGTGATAGTAATGCATCACTTCATTGACAAAAGATTCGATGTTGGCAGTTGGCTGTGCACGGATGATGGCGGTATCCACAATATTGCGGATTTCACGAAAATTGCCTGGCCATTGTTGGTTTTCAATTTCCGGAGTCATCCGTACACTGATGCGCTCTGCCAGGAATCCGACGGCATCATAGCCTTGCGGACCAGTGATTTGACTGATTTCTTTACTCCCGTAGACGCTGCATAGAAGGGCATTCACATCCTTCCGTTTACGGATAGAGCGGATGGCGAAATAAAGGACTGCATTGGGAATATCCTCCCTGCGGTGGCTAACATCCGGTACCATCACTTCTTTACCGAAGCGCATACGCAAGGGCAAGATCAGGCTGTCAGGACCTTTATCGGTGGCTGCAATGACCAACACTCGAGCAGTGGAGTAACTTTCTGCAGAACCAACCCGGCGGGCTTCCTGAATATTGGAATCCATGGCTCGTAGGAGCTGAGCCTGGATCTCCTTAGGAAGTTCTCCGATTTCATCCAAAAATAATATACCATTTTCAGCTTTTTCAAATAAGCCCGATTTATCGGTCACGGCGCCAGTAAAAGCGCCACGTGTGTGCCCAAATAATTCACTGGCTGCCAGATCAGTACTCAAGCCGGAACAGTTCAGGCTGAGGAAAGGTCCCGAGTAGCCATTGATCCGATGATAAATCTGGTAATAATACCTGGCAACATACTCCTTGCCCGTCCCGGTGGGGCCGTAAAAAACACAGGACCGGCCGTGGAAGGCATAATCATAAATTTCCTCAAGCACCTCCTGCATCGCGTGACTTACGATCTTAAATCCGGCGTCTGGTTCAACAAACATAATGGTAGGCGAATATTGGTTCCAAAAAAATTTTGTGTTTCTAATTTAGTTATTAGGATGTTAGAATTGCTGCATTATTTCCGAATTTGCTCCTATTTAGTATCCTGAGTTTTCTGGTATGCTATCCAATTCATAGCTATCCTTGCCGGTCAGGGTATCCCAAGTCCATACAAATCTTCCCGAACGCTCCCAGATGAATACCTCACGAGGCGTTTGACTCGAACCGATGCTATCAACCACCCCGCAGGTATGAAACACTTGTTGATAGTTTCCCCTATTGTTCTGATATATAGTAATCAAATTGCCGCAGGAGCCTGCATTCGCATATTGGATCATCACCATGTCATAGTCATCTAGGAGATAAAATTGTGCCATTTCTTTAGTCGCAAAACACCGGTAATGGCTGCCATCAGGTCGATGACAAGGTTCCGTGAGGCTGAACCCATATTCACACACCGGTAGATCGTCACAAAGCCCCATCCGGTCAATGAGTTGTAGAATCGAGTCCGGTTGATAGGTATAATCGTCATCAAATGGGTACGGAGGATAACCGTTAGAATAACTGGACCTGTCAATGTCATCGAATTGGTCATATTCTTCAACAGTGGAATTACTGCGACGACAAGCTAAAAACAACAATAATAATAGCAGAGGAAGCAAGGAGTAGATCGATGGTTGATGCAATTTATTTGGCATATTGAAATGGTTTGATTATGAATGTAAAGCAAGGGAAATTCATTTATCAGCAGCCTTTTGTCATTTCGACTTAGTGGAGCGATCTCAGTATCAAACTGTGTAATGCGTAAAATAGATTTCTCCGTTGCGGCTCATGCTTCGCCTCCAGTCGAAATGACAAAGGGTTGATATAGCTACTATGCCGCCTGGTGGCCCGGTTGTACAAAACCCTGAATCAGTGCTTTTCGCATGCTACTCGCTAATTTTTCTTTGACCAGGTGATAAAACGGCGAATAGGGAACGAGGATCTTCTGGCATGAAGTCAACTCGCTGGCGATATAAGTCAAGGCATACAGGGCCCGGTACTTATTATCCGATTCCAGCATATATTGAATAAAAGGATGATCGATGCGCAAGCCCAGAACTACATCTTTTTGATACGAAAGCACCTGATCATCATTTTCCTGGCCATCCACTTTTACGAAATTGGTCACATAATCTTCCGAAACCGGAATGGCATTCTCATGAAATAATCCGGTGGCGATGAAAGCCCCTTCTTCTTTGACTTCAAAAAACAATGCATGAACCCGGCCGATGGGTATGTGCAGGTTCTGAGCAATGGACTGAACGATCTCGGGTTGTTCTAATAAAGCATTGATCTCCAGCAGGAATTTCGCTTGATTTTCGTCCAACCGGGTATTCCCAACAAATTTGCACTTGACGACCAGGGAGGACTTCTTGATGATTTTCCGGTCCACCAGATCTTTGATCAATTTGGCGTTTTCCTGAATCGTGTCAAGGTTGATGGCTTCCTGAAAACAGGTGGTAAATAAATCCTGGTAAAACCCGGGAGCGCCATGGTGCGCAGTGCATCGCGCCGGTAACAAAATGAAATCATGTTTGAAAGCACCACCCAGCCAATTTTCATTCTCCTGGTCAGAAGAATAAAAAAGTGGCAATCCTTCACTGAGGTTTGCTTGGATGTCCAACAAGGAGAACTTCTCCCAGCGATCTTTCACGCGGTAAATTTTAGCATCACATAACCATTGGATCACCTTTTGCTTATTTTCCGAATCATTGGCATTGGATTTTCCAGCCTGTAGATACGCCCTCAATTTATGGCGGAAAATATAGGAATTGGCCAGGAGAACCTGGGTATCGTGCCAGGGAAAGGTTGCTGCAAGCTGGTCCCAGATCAGGTCATTTAAAAAATGAACCGCAGAAGTAAATTTATAATCGAGCATCCATCCATCCCTGCTGATCGTGGTCGTAAGGTCATTGGTATTGACGATGGCATTAAAATCCGGATAATAGGGGGTGTCGGTCGTGTAATAATCTTTCAGATTTTCAGAAAGGTTTCGCCCTCCCTTGATCCAATGTTCAACAGGATACGTTCCCAGGTATTCAAATTTGCACATGAAAGTAATGGAAGATGCATAATACCGGTAACTGCTGTTTGGTTCCATAAATCCTCTCATGGCACCGGATTCCTTAATGGCATATGCCTCGTCCAGTGCAGTTTGCCAAATGGATTCCTGGGGCATGCCGTTGATCTCCATCCGGCAGGGATAGTATTTCAGGGATTTCCGGGCATGATTCAGGCAGTCTGCCACACTCCAGTGATAGTTAAAAGTGACGGTGACCCGCGTGGAAAACGGCCATAGCTGCTCTAAAAAATGTACACTTATGTTCGGCGGCAGGTCCGGGTCCTCCACCGTGAAAACCAACCGGATACCAAGGCCCTCGCAATTGGTTTCCACGCAAATCTCCTTAGTGCCCAAGCGCGGATTAAAGTTGGAAAAAAAGCCTATTCCGAACCGTCCGATCTTCGTTGGATCATTTTTTTTGTCCGTGCCGCCCAGCGTAGTAAGCAAAATGATCTTCTCCCGGCTTAACCCGACGCCGTAATCCTCAATGGAAATGGAGTGTGAAGTCGTTTCAATTTTCCCCTGGCGCTGTTCGAACGGTACTTCGGACGGATAGGAATCCAGGGCATTCTGGATCAACTCAGAAAAGGCACGGCCCGGCTCCCCTCCGAACTGGCTGCTGATCAGTTTTTTCCATCCTTCCCGGATATCAACCTCCATGCCTTCCGGTAATCGGATAGCGTCTATTATTTCTTTATTTTTCTCTTGCATTTTATTAATTTTTATAAGGTGAATTAATATGTCCTCTTATCAAGCTGAGCGCGTCGAAGCCTCAATTCAGGCTAAAATCAATATCGCTGTCATCCAGCAGTCTGCGGAAGCGCTTCCTGCCTGCGCTTGTGCCGGATCGGCTGCCCGGATGAGCCGCTTCGTCCGGATTGTTGATCCGGGCCATTGCATCTAGCATGAGCAGGTTCTCACGGGCGTCAGCACTCAGATAATTGAGGATCTTCGTATTCTCGGTCAGGCACAATGCTACCGCCCAGTGTCCGGCCAATTTAGGAGCTGTTTTCGCTAATTTGACCAATTCCCTGATCTCCGTATGGTGTAAATTCAATACGACCTCATCCTGGACCAGGATGAATTTATGCGTGGTACAGGGAGATTTGCCATCCTTGCCTACCAGGTAATTCACCCGCCAGTCCAACCGTTCAAAGGCACTCCGGCTGTCACTGAGCTCGTGGAAATCGAAAAGATCTTCATCGGTTGGAGAAAATACCCTGCGCACCTCCAGGATCCCGGCATCTTCATCGTCCATTTCTTCAATACGATCCAACATGGAGAGATCTTCATGAAAACCAATCTGATGCTGGAATGCCAATTCTTCGTCAGACAGGGATAAGCTCAGGGATGAAGGCGCTTCGATCACCACATCATTGAGGGAAAGATTGATGAGGTTGCTCTGGAAATAGGAGGTCAGAAAAGCAAATCCCCGGCCCAGCTGATCCTGCAGGATGACCGGACCGTCAAACATATTATAATCCACACCGACCGCTTCTTTTTCTGCCACGAATATTTTACCACTTTTGACCACCCATTTTTCCAACTTTTGCAAGCTTAAGGTCAGGTCCGGGTGCACCTTGAAAACGGCAAGCTTGCTCCAGGGGTAGTCCAATCCGGGGATGTATTGCAGCAAAGTAATAGCCATTTCCTGGGTCCAGGTATAATAGTGATCCTGGCGCATAACTTTACGGTTGTTCAATTGTTGTACGATGTATTTGAAGAATTGAGGCAGCAGACGTTCCCTAATATGGTGGGTCACCGGGCGCAAACTCCCTTCATTAGCCAGACAATGGCGGCCAAAAGGCAATGTGAAAGCGTTACTGTCTACCCGGATATGCAGATAAGGTAAGGCAAACGGTTGTTTCAGGTCATAGGAAATGAGATTATACTTATTGGTGATGTACACCTGGTTCTGATAGATCTCATGTCCTGCCACCGGTTTCAATTCCATGATGATATCGTAGGCATCCCCATCGATCGTCACCTGATACCTTTGGCTATATTTCCGCCGGCGATACCAGTCATCCTGCACCAATACCGGGACCTGCATCATTTCCTCCTCATTTTCTCCCAATGGCTGGTAGATGAGGATTTCCATGTCCAGATAGCGGACATACTGATACAACAGATGCTCCAGTTTCTTCATCACCTGGGCCAGGCTGTCTTTTTTCTGAAAGGTGATCTCAAAAGTTGTCCCGGCTGGTGGGATGGGCCGGATCTGAAAGAGATCTATGGGATCATTGGATAACAATGATCCTGCACGTGCCTCCCAACAGTCCGATCCGGTGGAAGTCTTCATGAGAAATGTGTTCTGACCTGGGATGGCCGCTACACTCAACTTGCCGATCCCAAAGCGACCCACCGTTTTTAGCGGATCACCGAACTTGCGGGAACGGTAAAGGGTGAAAAAATTGACGGCACCTTCCTTGTTCATTCCGTGACCATTGTCCTGAATGGTGATGGTGATGTCCTCTCTGGACTCCCGGCCATGGATGATGCATTGAGTGGCCTGGGCGTCGTAGGCATTGACCACGTATTCGCGGATAAACTCAAAGGGATCGGCAAACTGGGCGCAGAAGTCTTCTTTGAGGTGCTGTACATCGGATTGGATGCCTTGCTCGGCAATCTGGATGAGTTCCCGCTGGAGCGCTTCATGTGGTTGATTTTCAGTAGACATAGGGTGATTGGTTTTGATTCACCTTGACTATTGCCGATACCGTGCCAAAGATGTATCGCATTGATATTCAATACATTGTCTTGTAAATTGGTGGGTGATTTCGCGAAATGAGAATGAGGTTTCGCGAATTGGTCTGTTGTGCTGGAGCTAATATAACCGACCGGTCTATTTATTCAAACTATATTTCAGCATTAATTCTATTGTTTATTAATCCAGGTATAACCAATAGAAATATTTTCTTAAATCCAATTCGTTAACTAACTTTAGTAAAAGGAAAAGCCATATGAATCAGCAAATCGATTCAAAACGCGAAATTTTTATTAGTTATTCTAGAGCAGATGAGAATATTGTCTCTAAAATTATCCAAGGACTCAAAACAAATGGTATCTCTGATTCGAATATTTTTATTGATCGCAATATTCATGGAACTACTCGGTTCACTAACGAGCTGGCCGGTGCAATATTAAATTGCAAAGTGGTTTTATTTCTTGTTTCTAAACAATCTAGCACCTCAGATTGGGTAAGAAAAGAGGTTGCTTTTGCAATACAAAACAAAAAGCCAGTTTATCCTATTTATTTAGATGAATCCAAGCTTGATTCTGAACTAGAATTTGAACTAATTAGGGTAAATAGTATTAAAATCGATCATTATAATTTTAACAAATCTATTGCAGT
>JAGQWV010000111.1 GCA_020437045.1 Saprospiraceae bacterium
AATGTTTCGTCATGAGGATGTTTCTTTTCACTACATCGCCGCTGTTTTCAAACCAAACATGTGGATGAAATCCATTATTGACCATAATATTATTCTCAACCGTACGATAAAAACCTTCTCGCAACTTAATACCTCCATTCAAACAAAGGTTGTTGTAAATATGATAATTGGAGGAACCATCGTCCAGATCAATATCCCACCCATGGTCACACCGAAACCGGTTATTCCGGATAATAGTGGGATACATCGCGTCCCAATAAGGCATTTGTGGATTGGCCACTACCAGACTATCGATCACATCCCACACCGGATGCCAGAAACGATCCCGACCCCAAGAATTAAATGAACCGTGATCACCGGTTTCCAGTACGGTATTAAATACATCATTGTATTCTATAATATGGCCACCCCAGGTTCCCTCACTGATATTAATTCCTGCACGAGGTACATTATATATACTATTTTGGGCGACCTCAATCTGCATAGCCATGGAGATTTCCACCCCGGCCACTTGTTTTTCAATCTGTCCGATATCGTGTATCAGATTATTGACCACCTTGCAATCGGAGGGATACAAATCATTGGCTGGGCCAACCATAGTATCCATCTCTTCGAAAGGAACAAATTCCTGATATTGGTAAGAGCCCGAACGTACTGCCGTGGAATCACCCACAAAACTAATAGCTGACGCCCCACAATCATGAATATAGTTGCCCCGGATTTCAGAATCTCGGTTGTAGCCATTGACAAAGATTACATTACCTCCCAGATGCACAAATTCGCAATCTATAATGGAACAAAATTCGGTGCCATCTAAGAAAAGAGCTCCTCCCCGGTAAATCGTCCAATCACTACGCAATAAGGGATGATATTTTTCCATAAAAGTTCGCCGGCTATGCTCAAAACGGATCCCCTCGATAGAAACATTATGGACAGGCTTCTCTCGCGTCCCTCTCAGATCAACCAAATGATTTAAATCACTAATTTCAACAATGGCCTTATTTAAATCGACACCAGAGGATGGCCATAAATAAAGCTTATGCGATCTCTTATCATAATACCATTCATTTTGATCATCTAGCTCTTCAAAAATATTCTCGACCATTCTAAATTCAGGATGCATGTCCGATGGGCGGTTATTTTGATGTCCACCCTTTAAAGTCAGTTCACCGCTTTCATCGACACCAATTATTTCATAGTGAAATCCACCCCACCGTCCGCTATGCAAGGCATGGACAAAACCACCCCGCGGATCTTTCCAGTTTTGAACCCTCTCCTTTGCAATGGCGTCAGCGGCATATCCATTAAAAATCTTGGTGTTACCATCAAAATTCGGATATCGCGCCAAAACCTGTTTTTCACCATTAATATAAAGTTGATCAAAATCCATTTGAACGGGTACTTCCGCCACCCAGACATTATCACGAAAAGGCGTCCAAACTAACGCAAGCAATCGAGAGCCTTTGATGACTACTTTATCGGAACCTTCACCGATAATCGATAGGTTATTGTCTTCGGGAGTTATGGTCACCGGAGCATTCAGATAGTAGTTGCCTTCTAGCAAATGAATTGTTTTGGAGATTCGCCCCTGCACTTGTCTACTTTTCTCCAGTGCTTTGTTCATGGTCTTTAAGGGCTTCTCCCTGGTCCCTCCATTAGCATCATTTCCATCCGGGCTAATAAAAATTTCCATTTGATCCTGATGGCAACCAATCAGGATAAAAATGAACAAAGTAAGATTGAATATGGCACCTATATTTTTAATCATCTGCAACTTTTATGGAATGGCCTTCTAATCTCCAAATAAGACTATTGAGCTACAGCCAATGTGACCTGAGTGCATTTTGTGGAAAACCAATCTATTTGTACAGAATGTGAAAAGTTAAACACTTTGAATTCCTTACATTTTAGTGGAATGCTTTTAAAAAATTCCAATAGTTGATTTACAGGGCGAAAATTCCCTGGAATCCACTAACATAATTTTTATCACCCACATCGGCTAGAAAGTTGCTCAGTGGGTTTCAGGCAACCATCGGCTCCATCCTTCGGAAGAATTCTACCAGTGCTATATTATTATCCTGCATTGTTAAAAATTTATCTCCTTTCACCTGAGTGGAGCCCAGGCGGTATTCCGTGAGTGTGTCTCACTATTTATTTTTCTGCCGTGCCATTTCGAATTCCTCACTGCGTTTAATTTGTTCTTCGAGGTTCCAGTCAAAATCAAATCGCTCTTTAAGAAATTTTGCGATGGGTTCAAGTCCGATTTCCGCCCTTCTTTTATCTACGTTTATAGGATCAAATACGGGCCACACATTAAAACTTTTTGTCTCCGGATAGTATTTCATTTGTCCGCCATAAATTTGCAGATCACCTCTTTCTGTTGCAATTCGATCCTCAGCCCTTACCAGGAAGCGTGGTTCCAGCTTTTTATCTTTTACCGCTTCTCTCATCATTGGAAGATACTTTATTCGAATTTCATTGTCTGAATGTTGAATAACATTGCAAATCGTCCAATTTCCTTGTTCGCCTATCACGGTTTTATCGGGCCAACCATATTTATCCAGGATGTCCCTTACTTTTTCTTCATTGACAATGTGGTTCTTTTCATATATCAATTGTTGCTCATTGTATTCCTCTGATTCGGCGCCATAGATTTTCATTAATGAATCCCTCAATCTTATTGGCGTCTGTTCGGTCTGCCAAATCGTGTCTAAAATCGAAATAAGGTTACTAGACGTTTGAGTATCTGATACCGTCTCTGCAGGCTTGTTTTTATTGGCACACGAAGCCATAATTAGTAGAAATATTATAAATATTGATCTCATGATTTGTTTTGATTAGCTATTCAGCTAAATGATTTACAAATGAATGCCAACCTATCTGATATTGCAGGATTGATCCTATGCTACCATGTAAAAAGCGGGAAATCAGAAGGCATTCCAAAATACTTGTCAACGCTGCCATGTAGGAATCAAATCCTCCAGAGTCAAACGAAATCAAAAGTTATCTATTGACATGGAGGTTCACAAAAAGTCACAAAAATAGCGTTTTTATATTACCTCCCATGGACAGGTGAAATTTGGAGTCTCACCCAGATCAGCTATAGGCTGAAATAAATTACAAAATACTGCTCCCACCATCGGATATAAATGTCATGTCTGAATATCGTGGATCGACATTAGCAAAGCATTCCATAATTCCCATTGAAAATTCCCAGTTATATCTTTATTCCTAGGTCAAAATTTCGAATAAAATACAGCTGCTGTTAAAAAGCAGATTTCGCAGGTTATTACAAGTCGACATCCCGATTGAGGGGATGATTGTCAGCTTTATCTCCCGTTTCGTCTGAAGCGATAGGAAGAACTCAGATAGGGCTCTCATCAACCATTCGTAATCTTATCCACTATCAGCTTCTCCTTTACATCTACTAACTAAAAACAGATACACCTCACTTCTTAACCCAAGTCAATGAATTAAGCAAGTAAGACCGATAGTTTTGCTTTTACAATAATTAACAAAAGAAAGTAATGAAAGCAATTGAATGTTTAAAGTATGGCGATGCGGAAAACCTGGTGCTTAGTCATGTTGAAAAACCAACACCTAAGGACGATGAGGTACTTATAAAGATACATGCTACCTCAGTAACCACTAGTGATGTCCTTCTTCGCCGTATGAACCAGCCTACCATACCCAGATTTATACTCCAGCTCATATTTGGCTTCGGGGGACCAAGAAATCCCATTCTGGGTATGGTAACCTCTGGAATCGTAGAACGGAAGGGAAAAGATGTAAGATCATTTAATGTCGGGGATAATGTATTTGCCTTCGGCTCGGTCTCTCCTGTAAATCGCCGTTTTGGTTCCTACTCCGAATATATATGCCTACCTGAAGATTGGAATCTTGCCCTAAAACCGGCGAATCTAACTTTTGAAGAAGCGGCTGCAATACCCTACGGTGGCTTACTGGCTACTCATTTACTGAGCAAGATGTCTATCAACAGGGGTGATAAAGTTCTGATCTATGGTGCATCAGGAAGTATTGGTACTATGTTGATACAATTGGCAAAAAACGCCGGTGCTGATATTACGGGTGTCTGCAGCAGTCGAAACTTTGATCTGGTAAAATCCCTTGGATGTGACCAAGTGATTGATTACACTTTAACAAATGCTGAGTCGAAACTGGAGACATATCAATATGTGATTGATACGGTCGGCAATTCAAAATCTTCGCTATTGAAAGAAAGGAGTAAAAAAGCTCTTACATCGAATGGTAAATATATCTCTATTGACCAAGGAACACCTTCCACTCCCAGGCAATCATTTCGGCTTCTGAAAACTTTGTCAGAACAAGAGATCATTAGACCCATAATTGATCGTGTATTTCCCTTGGAGAAGATAGTTGATGCCCACAAATATGTCGAAATGGGCCATAAAAGAGGGAGCGTTATCATCGCTATCTAATTTACATTCGTTGGACACCTTCTAATCCCGTCTCTGAATTACAATTCATTCAAATAATCATTCCTCTTTAAATCAATAAAACAAAAAATGCAAACGTTGAAATCTCAAAAAATAATTGCCCGGACCTTTGGTATCTTTTTTCTTTTCGCCTTTCTATCCTATGGAATTGGAACCGGGCTCACCACCTCTATAACAGAAGCAGAGGGATCGCTTAGCCAGGTCTACACTAATAGAGTACCATATATTATAGGTATTATCCTCATGGCATTAGTGCATACAATCGTAAATATCGGGTTACCTGTTCTGATGCAACCAATTCTCCAACCCTATCATAAAATATTGAGCATTGGCTACTTAAGTGCAGGCATTACCGCCACCGTAATCATTATCGTTGGCACCCTTTTTCTGATGTTATACATTCCCTTAGGGTCAATGTATGCCACTACAGGATCGCCCGATTTACTGTACTATGAAACCATCGGTACCATTTTGATAAAAGGTAATTACTATGCGTATCAAATAGGAATGGCATTGTGGGGTATTGGAGGATTGATATTCTGCTATTTACTATTTATTTCCACACTTGTTCCAAAGGTATTATCCATATGGGGTTTTCTGGGATACATGGTGTTCATTTCCGGTACTATTTCTGAATTATTCGGATATGAAATCGGTGTTCCTCTAGCCATCCCCGGTGGACTATTTGAAATCACTCTGAGCATTTGGTTGATTATAAAAGGATTTAGTAAAAATTAATGACAAGCTTAATCCTTAGTAGCAGAAATCCTTTTTCTAATACGACTTAAAGACTCTGGTTTTACCCCGATGTAACTTGCTAGTTGATATTGAGGCACACGTTGCAATAAACCGGGTCTTGATTCTAATAGTCTAAGATAGCGCTGTTCGGGAGAGTCCGTATAGTAGGAAGATAACGCTGCTTTCTGCTCAGCAAAAGCAGCTTCCATGATGGTGCGAGAGATGGTTTCAAACCTGGGAAAGCGTTTGAATAGTGCTTGCGCTTGTGCTTCATCTCCCACAACAACTGTGGTATCTTCGACACACACCCAATTGTGCTTTGCCGGAATATCTGGTGTAAAATTATTTAACGAAATTGCCCATTGTTCTTCTGTGAAAAAATTAGTGGTCGCTTCTTCACCATCCTTCAGAACATATTCCCGAACACAACCTTCAAGAATAAAATATGTACTGACTGACAGTTGCCCTTCCCTCAATAGATGATCCCCCTTCGCAAACGTTTTTCTTCTCATGCTTTGTCCGATCGCTTCCGATTCTTCTTTCGTAAGGGGGGAAATACTCGAAAAATAGGTTACAAACTTATTTTCATAATTCATGGTTTCACTCTCTAAGTAACTATTAATCTCATTCTCTTTTATTTTTAATCAATTTCTGCTCAGACTATTGCCAACCATTATCTGCCATATATTTATAAAAAAATACCTATTGTCTTTATAGTTTTGCTCAGTAAATCTTATAAAATCTTCTGATAACTTCGCTTTCGTCATCATGCAGTCCATCTCCCGCCATTGGATACCTTATAAGTGGACCAAAGAGTCTGTAGAAATAAAACTATACATAGCCAAAGCTACAGAAAGTTGCGCACTTACTGCGGGGATAAAGAGCAGGTCCAAAAGAAGCCGATCCATAGTATCAGATATTTTGGAAATACTGCACTAGTTTCAAATTCAACAGGAGTTTTATTTTGAAATATGCCAATGAGACAACATTAAGATCCCGGATATTCGTAGCGTGGCCTTTCTTAACAATATACCATTCCATTATCATTTATCTAAAAATTTCTCAATCAGTGACACAACAAATTCCCTTTCCCTTTTATTTGATTTTAAGGTTGTAATCTCACCAATATATTCTCCATGCCCACCTGGAATAATTGCAAGTTCGGAGTCAGAAATTTTCCTATTTAATTCAATAGCGTGTTCCGGCTTAATAACGTCTTTATCACCGATGATGATCAAAGTTGGTGTTTCTATAGCTTTAATTTGTTCGTCTGGAATGTCCTTGAAATTTACCATCCGTTTTGCATCTCTGTCATGCATTACTTCCAAACCGGTTGCATTGGGTGCCACCTTCATATATGCCATTTTTAGTTGTTCAAGCATATTTTCCACTTTCGCTTCGTCCATCATTTTCCAAAACCATTCCGGAACCCCATCACGTTTAGCCAGTGCAGAACCTAAAACTATTTTATCAATGATTTCCGGATGTCGAATGGCCATTTGCAAAGTGGTAGTTCCACCATTACTAAATCCGAAAATATCAGCCTTATCAATGTTTAGATCTTTCATCAATGCTACCACATCGTCTGCATCCTGCTCAAAAGATAAGTCTGAATTTCTGTCGCTCGTCCGTCCGTGTGCCTGTAACTCAACAGCAACTACTTTTCTGTTCTTTGCAAACAGCGGAATGACTTTTTCAAAACTGGATTGAATGGTTGAACCACCACCGTGAATAAGAACAAGTGGTTTACCCTCTCCATAAATTTCATAATACATCTTCAATCCGTTCACTTCCGAATATCCACAGTCAAAATTCAAATTGCCTGTTACTACCTTTTTCATTGCTTTGGATTCTGGTTTGATTTCTTTGTATTAGGTCAAGTATAAGATGAACAACCTGTTTTCCTTGTGTGATCCCCAAATTAAATACTTTATCACTTCAATCGCCATTACTTAAAGCATCGTTAGGTACAGTTATTTCTTTTACTTCATAATATTCCTTCCAAGATATTATTCTTCCAACAATCATTTTCAGGTAGTTTTCAGTTAAAAATATATTCGACCAATCAAATCTATGTGCTTGTACGCCAAGATAAAAAACAAAAATAGATGCTCCAGCCTCCGGAATTAACCTGATTTCTTTTTCTGTAAGGTCTCTTATCTTTCGATATCCACTGAGGAAACTTTCAACTTTTGATTCATAAATCTCTTTGTCTATCTCAATGTGGAATAATTGCATTAAGAAATAACCAACATCTAAAATCAAAAATCCATTACCGCAATTGTCAAAGTCAAAGATGGTGATTTCTTCTTTATTTTTAACACTTACATTATCATACCAAATATCAAGATGAACTATTCCTTTTTGAAATTCCGATTGTTCCATTTCTTGAAATGTTTTGGCGATTTCAAATCCTAATTTTTTAAGGTATTTCATCTCGGTCAATTCCTCAGAGAAAAAACGTGTTAATAGTTCGTAAGATTTGTTTAAAGGTAATATTGAATTATAGTTTGTTCTCTTAATGCTTTTATTGAAAGTAATATTGTGAAATCTTGCCATTAGAGCACCCACTCCAAAACAAGTCTCATTATCCATAAATCTCATTTTCTCACCTTCAGCAAATGAAAATAGCACCATGTTGCGAAGTCCTTCGGGTGCATTGATTTCTTGAATCAGATTATCCTCTTTATCTGAAATAGGAAACGAAACAGAAAGATTATTCTCCTTCAAAAGCTGCAGAAGTCTTAATTCCTCTTGTATTTCAGTTTTGGTTCTCCAACCATAACAATAAACTCTTATAACATACTTATTGTTTTGGCTAGAAATGAAATAGGTATGATTTACTCCAGTCCTGTGTAATTTACACTGAAACTTCTCATTCAAATTGTATCTGTCCTTAACAAAATCACCTAAATTTTTCTCTGATAAAATTGATGCTATAACTGGAAAATTGGACATTCGATTTTGTTCGTTTTTAATGTAAGGGCCTTGAAAGCACTTCGTGGCGCCGCATAGCCAGATCACCGTCGTATGCATTGTTGTTGAGCACTTTTATTTTCACTTACAAAATATATTTTATTTAAAGTTTAAGGATAACCACAATTATTTTTTTCTTCCCATTGACCGACTTCTGCCAGTTATTTCTTCAAGTAATTCGGTTTGGTAGTGCTGCAATTCCAGTAACGTTTTAAATTGTTCTTCCATCAGGAGGTTCATCTTTTGATGCAGATTCCTTACTTCAATTTCTGCTTTCAGGTTTACGAGATAGTCGTTTTCTGCCCGCATACGGTCCTTCTCCTCCTTGCGATTCTGCGACATCATGATAACAGGTGCCTGAATGGCAGCAATACACGACAATACAAGATTAAGCAAGATGAAAGGATAGGGGTCGAAAGCCTTAATAGCCAGCATGATATTCATGGTAATCCAGCAAAATAGTACGACGCCGAAAGAAATGATGAATGTCCAGCTTCCTCCAAAACTGGCCACCTTGTCTGCAACCATTTGCCCTCGACTGAAAGTCTCACGGGCTGGATGTAACAGATTTTCCGAAATCAGCTCCTGCTCCTTCATAGCGTCAGCGACGAGTTGGTGCAGTTTTTTTAAATGTTCATCTTCCGTAGCTAAGATTTTAGTAAGGTATTGGCGTTGAAATTGAGTGTTATTATTCATATTAAGTTATTGAAATTGATAAAGTAACAATAGCCCTCCCCCGTAAACCGTATTATTTTCTTCTACATTCCAAGTAAAATTGATTCCCGGCCCCAATGACCAGCCTTTTGCCAAATCAACTTCCAGAGACATTTCAAAAGTCAGCGCATTTCCGGATTGATAAAGCACATCAAGAAAAAGCTCTTTCGAATTTGGAAGAAAAAATTTATAGCCGCCAATAATGCCCCATTCGAGACTATCAGTAGTTAGGCCTTGGGTTGTTTCACCGTATGCGTTGAAATAACCCACCCCTTTGCCCAGATTTTTGGCAATTATGAAAGTCAGGACAGCATCCGTTTTCGCATTCGGTTCATCGTAAGGAAACTGAAAAGTTAATGACGTGGAAATGGTTGGAGTCCCGTCATGTTCATAGACCCAACGTTGAAGCCAACTTACACTCATTGATTTTTCAAAATCAATGGCACCCTCCCCAACGTCGAGAGTCGGCACTACCGCTGAAAATAAACTACTTCGCAAGAAGCCTTTTTGAGAAGGCGTGTAGCCAATGGCCGTTTGGTATTGGAAAATGCTACCCTTTTGTCCAGCTGCGGTACCGCTGATTTGAGGCTTTTGGGGAGTGCCAGGCTGACCGTCCGTAATGGAATTGTGGGTAATACAAGCTTGTCGGTCAGAAATACTGTCCTGCAACGTATAGTTTTGAGCAAACACATTTTTATATATCAAAAGGACGAATCCAAGCATAATACAAATACGCATTAATTACCCGGTTTAGGTTTTACCTCCAGTACCGCCATCATCCCGTTATCTTCGTGCTCGAGAATATGGCAATGGAAAACAAATTTTCCGACAATGAGCGGATTCGTAAAAGGTATAATGATTTTGACAATACCCGGTTGTCCGTTTTGAGCATAAGGTATATCCACCACATCACGCAGACCCTCGGCATCTTTTTCTTCACCTTTTATTTCCGTGACGCGAAAATCGAGCTGGTGAATATGGAAGACATGTAATTCTTTGGAGTAATTTACCAGCGTCCACTCCTCTACATCACCAAGGTTGACGGTTACATCGGTGCGGGTTTCATCGAATAATTTTTTGTTGATATAAAAAGTTTTGCCGTCAGCAGTTTCTGAAAATTCAATGATGCGCTTTCGGGTGATGGGCATTTTTCTTACCGCTTCGATGGTCGGTTGAATATCCTCAAGGTCGTCAGCAGGCTTTTGCAGTCGGGAAATTTTTGCAGAATTGTCCATAGGTGTGCCGGACACTTCGAGGATGCCAATGACTACTTCGGGGTTAGGGTCGCCAGCAGGGCCGGTATCCACGTTGAGCGAGCGGAGTTGGTATTCACCAGACTGGTTGCTGCCCACCACGATGACGGTAGCCCTGGCAGCTGGTGCAAGAAAAAGTGTATCGGCCAATTGAGGTTCTTCAAGCAAATTGCCGTCCCAGGCCAATACCCAAAACTTGTGGCCATCAAGTTTCAGGTTAAAAAAAGCATCTGCCCCGATATTGCCCACCCTCCAAAGTTGCATTTCACCGGGCTGAATGGCAATGTAGGGGTTTTTCATGCCGTTGATTGTCTTCGTTTTTGGAATTGTATCGGGGTCACCTGGCAGTATGATGTCTTTAAGTATCAGCACTTTTTCTTTCATACCCGTTAATTCAGGATATTGGTCTTCGACGAGGCCCTCCACAATTATAGCTCCAGACATACCAGACAATACTTGACTTTCAACAAAACCGCACCGATGTGGGTGGTACCAGTGTTCACCTTTTGGGTGGTCGTGAGGTACTTTAAAGCGGTAAGTAAAATTGTTGAATCCTATCTCTGCTTTGACACCCATAAAAATATTATCTCCTGGCACCTGGGGCGAAATTCCCATTCCATGAAAATGCAGGTTAGTTTCATTTCGATAAACATCGCTACACATGGGAATAATGAGGGTGCTATCCGCGCTTTGTTCCACATTCTTCAAGTTATTCACCAAATGGATAATGACGCTGTCGTCCTGGTTGATCCGCAGCGTCGGAGCGAGGTAGGAACCGTTGTAAACATTGGAGACAAATGTCTTACCTGCCACGGTAATTTCAGCAGGCCCCGGCAGTAAGGGTTACATCCAACCGACCCATTTTACTGGCAAATTCCACAGGGTTTTGTAGATAATTTTTTGAATCAGCTTGTGCGTTCTTGTCAGTTTTACATGATGTAAAAGCGAGAAGCATAATCAAAATTACTAGTATGTCTTTCATCTTGGTTTTTGTTCCCATGTTTTTAATCTCATGTTAAGTGTAGGTATCCCTACCCTATATATTCCATTTTTTCTAAA
>JAGQWV010000112.1 GCA_020437045.1 Saprospiraceae bacterium
AGATATTTTGGAAATACTGCACTAGATCTCCGTTGCGATTTCCCGGTCCTGTGCGGTAATCCATTCACTCCATGATCCTGGATAGAGTTTAGCATCACCTAATCCTGCGTATTTATAAGCCAACAGATTGTGACAGGCAGTGACTCCAGATCCACAATAAAATGCCGTGTGGTCAAAATCATTATGGATACCCTGCTTATCCATAGCTAATGCAATTTCCGCAGGAGTTTTCCATATGCCATCTGAGTGGACATTCTGCATAAAAGGATAATTAATCGCCCCTTTGATGTGGCCTGCTACCGGGTCGATAGGCTCTTCCAGGCCCCTATATCTCCTCTCCTCGCGTGAATCGACCAAAGTCCAATTTTTGTCTTCCCTAATGGTATCAACTGTATCTGCATCTACGATCATTTCCGTCTTTACATCGGCAGTGAAATGACCTTTTTTAGGTGATGGCACCTCCTTATCCACAGGACCATTAGCCGATATCCAACCTTGCCAGCCACCATCGAGTACGGCAACATGATTGTGCCCCAACCACCTCAGCAACCACCACAACCGGGCAGCAATTCCGCCTCCTGCCTGATCATATGCGACCACTTGTGTCTTCGCTTCGATACCCCAAGAGCTAAATAATTTGATCAAGTCATCAATTTGAGGCAACGGATGTCTACCAGTAACTCCTGGCACTACCGGGGAAGACAAATCCCGGTCCAGATGGGCATAATAACTTCCAGGAATATGGCTCTCCAGATACTCTAACTCACCTTGGGCGGTATTGCCCAAATAGAAACGACAATCTACAATTACCCAATTTTGGTCATGCAAATGTTCGATCAAATCTTTGCTTTGTATCAAGGTTGTAAATGCCATCTTTTACTCATTAAATTTGTTTGCAAAATTATTATCCCCTCTCGAAAATAAATAAGATGCTGCAAAAATCTCTATTTCTGGATCAGTTAGCAAGTAAAAAGCATTGGTTAATAGATGGAGGAATCGGTACAGAACTGGAGCGAAGAGGATACCGGACAACATTACCTTTTTGGACAGCAAGGGCAGCATCTGAAAATCCCGAATTACTTAGCAAAATCTATAATGAATACCTCGCTGCCGGTTGTAGTATCCTGACCACAAATACCTTTCGCATTAGTTGGTATTTATTTGAGAGGGCCGATAGAGGAGACGAGTTCTTTTCTTTACTTGATCAGGCCTGTCAGATGTGCCAACAGGCAGGAAAAGCTAAAGGAGCACTAATTGGTGGCTCCATGACCACACTGGAAGATTGTTATCGTCCGGATTTGGTACCCGCTACCAATGTATTGCAGTTATATCATGAAGCCCAAATCTCGGCATTAGAAAAATGTTCTATTGATTTTATCCTGGCAGAGACGATCAATTCCATTAGGGAGGCGGAAATCATCCTGGATATTTGTCACCGAAAAAGAATCCCTATCGTACTTAGTATCATATCTAATGGTAGAAGTGCCTTGCTCAGTGGTGAAAAAATTATTGACTTAATTGATGCCATTGAAGCAATTAAACCTGAAGTCCTATCCATAAATTGTCGCCCTATGAATGATATCCAACATGATGTAAAAATCATAAAACGTCACTTCGATGGATTTGCCGGTGCCTATGCCAATGCCCCGGGACACCCTCATCCCACTTGTGGTTGGTCACCAAGTGAAGACGCCATCCTACAGCTGCGAGAATTTGCCATTTGGTCAGCAGAAGAGGACATCAAAATAATAGGTGGTTGTTGTGGCACCAACCCTCAAATGCTAAATGAAATGTCTCGTATTCTAAAAAGTCGATAGAGCCATTAATTATTAGTGATTAGTATATAAGAAGGTACTCTGTACCTAATCTTAGGTATCTTGATTTCTACATTATCATCATTGTGTTTGGTCATTGTAACCGGTAACTTTGGCATATCAAAACCGAGCACTACATGCCAGTGAAATTATCTGATCTTGCCATAGGTAAAGCGGCAATCCTGGATGGATTTGCTATCAGTCAGTTACATAAGAAAATGCTCTCGATGGGAGTGTCACCTGGCCAATCAATTTCTGTAGTGCGCAGGTTACCATTAAAGGGAAATCTTTATGTAAAAATCAACGGAAGAGCACTTGCGTTCCGACACGAAGAAGCGACCCAAATTCTTGTCCGGGTGTAAATGAATAGTGACAAAAAAATCGTTGCACTTGCCGGAAATCCAAACAGTGGAAAGACGACCCTGTTTAATTTGCTCACAGGAAGTAACAATAAAGTCGGAAATTTTCCAGGAGTTACGGTAGACAGAGTTAGCGGCACGACCAACCTGCCTGGGTGTGGTCTGGTCAAACTGATAGATTTGCCTGGGGCTTATAGTTTATTTCCAAACTCCGCCGATGAGCGCATCACTACAGAAGTACTGGCAACGCCCAAGCATCCCGATCATCCAGATCTCGTGGTTTATGTGGCAGATGCCAATCACCTAGATAGGCAGTTACTGGCATTTACCCAAATTCTCGATCTGGGATTTCCAACCATATTGGTTTTAAGTCTGATGGATGAGTTTGAAAACGCCGGAAATCTCCTGGATCTGGATTACCTGCAAAAACAATTCGGGGTGGAAGTAGTGGCGATTAGTAGCCGCAAGCGGAAAAACATAGAGCTCCTCAAAGAGACCATGTGCAAAGTGCTGCTGGAACCGCAAAAACCGCCCAGAAAAATTAAGGAACTGCATCGTGATGCTTTGAAAATGTTAGGAGAAATCGGTCCTATAGAAGATCCTCCCAATCTTTATATGCGTTGGCTCTGGGCGCATCACCGAGAATGGCTGCATCTTGATACTAACATCACGGACGAAAAGTGGCAGCAAATACTAGAGAAGAATGAATTTGAACCACTGAAGGAACAGGTAGAAGAAACTTTTGCCAGATTAAACACTCTTGAAGATCTGGTTAGGGATGCTATAAAAAGAGACAGCAAATCACAAACGCTCTCGGAAAAAGTAGATGCTGTACTTACCCATTGGTTGTGGGGTCCCATCATTTTTTCCTTACTGATGTTATTTATTTTTCAGGCAATTTTTGCATGGGCCACCTATCCCATGGATCTGATTGAAACTGGTTTCGGATCCTTAGGACAATGGCTTAAGGTTACACTGCCTCCTTCGATCCTCACCAATCTATTGACAGATGGCATACTGGCAGGTCTGAGTGGTGTTTTGATCTTTATCCCTCAAATTGCTATTCTATTTCTCCTCATCTCCATTTTGGAAGAAATAGGATATATGGCCAGAGCTGCTTATCTTTTTGACCGGTTCCTCCGGAGATTTGGTATGAACGGTCGCAGTATCGTGGCTTTGATCAGTGGTGGGGCCTGTGCTATTCCCGCGATCATGTCTACGCGTACCATCGTGAATTGGAAAGAACGTTTGATTACCATCCTGGTTACACCGTTTATATCGTGTTCGGCCAGAATACCGGTTTACACGGTACTAATCGCCTTTGTGGTCCCCTATAAGCTTGTATGGGGTATCTTCAATAGTCAGGGATTGGCCTTCGCCGGACTTTATTTGCTGGGTATAGTTGCCGCTTTGTTTTCCGGATGGGTTTTCAAGAAAATATTGAAGGCGCGAATGTTATCCTTTTTTGTTATGGAACTTCCCTCCTATCGTAATCCCGATTGGCGAAGT
>JAGQWV010000113.1 GCA_020437045.1 Saprospiraceae bacterium
CTGTCTCGTAATAAAAAGGCTAATGAATATTCCCGGTTAAACATACTCCATCGAAATTCTATTCGCGTTCATTCGCAAAAATTAGCGGACAAAACAATTGAATGACCGAATAATTCGAAATGCAGAATATCGAATTGGAATCTGCAATTCAGTGTGATCAATCTGCAACATGAAAAAATGCCGTAATTTGAAACAAAATATCATATGCAATCTATTTATTTATTGGTGTCTGTTATCGTAAATGTCCTGATGATGAATATCACTGGGTTTTCTCAAATTGAATATGTGGCGCACCGGGGTGCATCTTATTTGGCCCCAGAAAATACTGTTGCCTCAACAAAACTGGCCTGGGAACTCGGTGCTGATGGAGCGGAGTGCGATATTATGCTTTCCAAAGACAAACAAATAGTGGTATTTCACGATGGCAAAATGGAAAGATTGCTGGGTATAAGCGGAAGTATTGCAGAAACCGACTATAGAGATATCAAGGAATTAACCATAAAATTGAAAGACAGTAATTTGTCGAAATATGAAGGTCAGCACGTTCCTCTACTAAAAGATCTTTTAGCCACTATCCCAGAATCCAGAACATTGGTGATCGAAATTAAATGTGGTGTGGAAATCATGCCCTACTTAAAAAAGGAGATAAAAAAATACTGGAAAAAAGGCCAAATTGCCTTTATTGCTTTCGATTATGCTACGATTGTGGAGGCTAAAAAAACATTCAAGGACATTCCCTGTTATTATCTCTCTTCCAATCTGGAAGATTTAGAAGCCCGGTTTACCGACATCAGTCAAGGTGATCTGGATGGAGTCGATTTAAATCATAAAATCATCAACAAAGAACTCGTAGATAAATTTGCCGAAAAAGGTAAAAAAGTTTGGTGCTGGACGGTAAATGATCCGGCTGTAGCGCAAAAAATGATCTCTGCAGGAGTGGGAAGTATCACTACGGACCGACCAGCCTGGTTGAAAGATCAAATAGCTAAATAAAGATGACAGGGCCTTTTTCATCAATGGTCCGTCGAACTCTACTTGAATATATAAATTATTCAGTGCTGCCTTCCAATTGTTCATTCATTCACCAGAATGCGCACGAGCTGGAAAAGAATAACTACCAGTGATATTGCAAAACAGAAGAGAAGTATGAGGAAGCTGGTATTGGCAGTGAGCGTTATAATCCGTGGTAACAATGGTGCTAACCACTTCAAGGAAAGTAATAGTAAAATAATAGCCGAGGCGGCAAGAATCTTCTTTTTATTTGGCATGGCAATCCGATTTGGGGGGATCAAATCAAAACGTTTGCCCGGGTTAGCAATCCTTATGCAAGCACTTTGCCAAAATCAGGGTTTACGAGGATGATTTAGATCTACTTTGATAGGTTTTTCTTCAGCCTCCTGCATATCGTAGGGTAAAATCCAGGTATTTCCCTGTAAATCACCAAAATATAAATGTGAAATACTTTGATGATCTGCATCTCCATCCGCCCAAAAATATTGGAATGGTGCTTTACCGTATAGCACGGATCGCATATAAGAATGATTCGACTGACTAAAGCGGGTAACCTTTCTGCGCAACTTCCACTTTTTCCCTTTGTTGCGAGAGAACCAGATGTCAATCTCTCCCCCGGTTCCATATTTTTGTGGTCCATCGGTGGTCGGTGCTACTACGTACCATTTAACACCATCTAGTATGAGTGATCCCATATCGTAATTATGATCAGAAGTAGTAATAATCGAGTGTATCCATTGGGATCCATTCCACCGGCATAAGCGCCATTCTCTCGGATCATTTGCTGGTCCTGGTTCATGCCCCTTGCTGGTGATATAAAGAGCAATCGGATTGCCTTCGGGATCAAATTTCAAATCTTTCAGATACACATTTTTTCCCTCCTTTTGATAATCGACCACCTGAGCCCGGTTATGCACGTCCTCTAAAGGCAGTTGCATGATCTGGCCATGAATATTAGTCCAGGTCTTACCAAAATCTTCTGTCTGCAAATAATAGAGATCGGTACGCTTATCTACATTGCCATCGGGGTGACGATTAAAAAATGTGGCAACTTTGTTTCCAATCCTGCCACTTACTTGATAATGACCACTTCGTTCTGTAGATTTTTCTTTTATTCCAGCAAGCTTGAAGTCTTCACTCCAATTCATCCCGTCCGGACTCGTGCGAAAATATAACTCACGTACACCCGTATATTTGGTGAATAAATAGACATAACCTTTACCCTCGATAAACCATGGTTGCGGATACGTCATTTCACTCTCTAGCACCTGCACAAAGGAAGAAATGTCAAAAGGTTGCTCGCTTTTAAAAATAAATCCCGGCCGTTTTTGGCCTCTCCCACTAACGAACACCCATAAATATCCTTGGTCGTCGATAGAAAGACTGGGGTCGTCATGAGGATCATTAACCCCTTGTTTATCGTAGACTACTACGGGCCGGCTTACCATCCCACTACGATGATCATAGGATCCAATCATACACAGCAAATGACGTTGGTCGGCTTCTGTGGTACCACCATAAACAAAAAATGTCTTATCAACCTCCGGTGCATAAATAGCCAGAGGAATATGCTTGGCGGTGTAAGTACCTAGTCCTCCACTGTATTTATCTCCATAAGGAAACTTCTGGTTCAGTTCAAACCAAATACCCCGGTACCCAGTAAATTTTTGACCGGTCAAATTGGGTTGCCCCCAAACAATAAACGGAAATACCAGGATCAACATCCCTATGATCAGTCCACTGGATCTATTAGAATTCATTCTCATTAAGAATTTAAAACATTATACCGATGACGCAGACAGAAATAATTTCAGGTAATTTTAATTTTCCCTTCATATTTTTCTGTGTAAAATTGAAAGTACTAGTTTGTCAGGAAGCTACTGCTAAATAAATCTCCCTTATTTTCAATCTGAATCAAATAGTTTCCGGCCGGATATTCATGAACATCAATCTCAAAAGAAGCTGATACA
>JAGQWV010000114.1 GCA_020437045.1 Saprospiraceae bacterium
TATATGGATGGATAAAGGTAGCTCCTGTTGCTTCCAGAACCTCATTCATCTTGGCTTCGCGATCTTGAATCAGATTTCCTGAAGTATATACATGAGCACCATATTCCTCCACTGCATTTCTTTTAATAGCCGGGGCATTTTCCGGCATCACGATATGTGCGTCGATGCCATGGAGTTTGGCGGTAAGCGCCACTGCCTGGGCATGATTTCCAGAGGAGTGGGTGGCTACTCCTCTATATTTTAAGGAATCGTCCAGTGCAGCCACAGCACTGGCAGCTCCCCTCATTTTGAAGGCGCCAACTTTCTGAAAATTTTCACACTTGAAGTAAATGGAAGCTTCCGAAATGGTATTTATATGCTGATTTGCCAGTACCGGTGTCCGGTGGATATAAGGCTTGATGATCCGGTGAATTTGGGAAATTTCCTCTTGTGTTGGTATCTGTTCCATCCTGGGTTTACAAATTGTCCCACCAATCTAAGGCAAATTTAAGGACTGCACAGCACCAGCAATTTGATAGGGTTGCTATGTTTTGTGAATTCGGAGATTGGGCAATTTAGTCGATCTTGTTTTCCGGCTTATTTCCCACAAAATGTGGTAAGTCATTTTGCCAGATAGGAGTGGATCCGGATTGCAAGGCATTGGTACCTGAACAATTGGCAATTTCAATAGTAAGCTCGGAGCCCTCTTCTACTTCAAAAATGGGATTTAAGGTCACACTATTGGAAGCAACCAGCTCTACCGTATTAGTGGAAGGAACCATACCTGATGAGCTGAGAGCCAGCGATGCCTGGTAAGTACCACTGACGATCGTTCCGCTCAATTCGATGTTCTCCGGACAATCGCCGTTGTTACCTCCGCCATTAAAATCGATTATGGAATAGCTGCATCCTGACGATTCCGGAAGCGGGTCAAAGAAATCCATCACGAAAAAATCTCCATTGGAGCCGACAGCTCTTCCAAAGCCGACAAAGCCATAAGCTGCGGTACCATCATAGTCATTCTTGGCGAGTGACATCATTAGGCACAGTTGCCGGTGGCCCCATCCATGGAGAGCATCATCATAAATATAGTTATAGATAGCCACAGCAATTCCGCCTACAAATCCTCCGGAAAAGCTGTTCCACGCAATGTTTTCTCCCGTACCATCGGTGCATCCTGTAAATCCATTTTGAATTCTCTCAGTAGATGAAAGACCATCTGAACCAGAATGTCCGAAAAAACTATTATCCCGCATATCATCAGCATGCCCTTGGGAGATAGCACATAAGGTGACTTCGACACCCTCGAAAGGTGTCACCACATAAGTAGTCGATCCGGATTGGACCCCGTTGCGGGCGGCGCGTTCCGCACTCAGCAATATAATGGCTTGTTCTTTGAAATCCCGATTTAGAAAATCACTCGGTAGCTGTAAGTCACCCAGTACTCCGTTGGAGATATTTAAAGCTCCTTCTTCATATCTGCGTCCGGCATTAAACTGAGCTTCTATAAACGCCACAGAATTGGCGAAATACCAGTCATCCCATTTTAACCCACCGCTAGTGGGCAGGTCTGGAAAAGTTTGAGAATTACAGGGTATGGCCGTAATACACAATACGTTCACAAGGGTATAATATACCCATTTAAAGTAATGATGTTTCATTGCTCAATTTCTCTATGGTGGTGGGGTTCACTTCATAGGGAAACGACAATCAAATCAAAGCAAACAATTTTTATAAATGATTCGAAAAGCCGTAACGTAACGTGGCGCAAAATATTAAAAAAAATAATAATACACGCCTACTCTATCGTTACCAATTGCAAATTCCAGGCCGGAATATTGAATATCAATTAATTAGGGGTGAATTTTTTTTTGACTCTTTTTCACTATAGATTCGAAAATTCAGATTCTCATGGAGAAGATAGGCTTAAATCGCTGTAGTTCAGTTGTATTTATATTATGGTTTTTTATACTGGATATGTCGCGGATTGTTAAGTAGTTCTGCAGCTCCAACTATTTTTCATTAACTATCGAGTTGGGATAAGTGGCCCTTCCGGTAGAAAGAGATCAAAAGTTGAGAAATGAAATTGAATGGAAGCGTGTGTGAGAATCTCCGTTTTTTCGAGTTTTCATTTTATCGATAGAGGATACTGAATCGATCTGCTCTTTCTTGCTCCCAGGTCCTTCATTTTTCGAATCAAACCCTGGAGCAAGAAAAAACAGTACTAATGAACTTAAGATTTATAAATTTTAAGGGTATGCTGAGGTTGGTCAATTCCATGCCCCACGAGATCAAATTATAAAAAAAAGTCATTTTATGCAAATCGCATCTCTATCCATTGCATACCAGAAGGTGGTCGGTCGAAGAATTTAGCAACGTGAGGCGGATCAATTTTTTGGTAAATCTTTGAAAGTCATTTCGAGGGCAATCTGTATATTAAATGCTGGATGGACTATATCAGAAGACATTTTCAGATTTTCATTGTCCTGTGTATCACCCTATGGATGCTCGCACGATGTCACCCGACAAAACAGGATCCATCGTTTCCTCAAGTTTTTGATCCTACACTTCAGCTCAGTTTATTTGCTTCTGACTCCCAGGTAGTAACCCCTATAGGACTGGCCTTTAATGAAAAAGACAATTTATATATCCTCGAATCAAATACGCAGTCTCCTCCCAGTGATTATAGCGGTGCTTCATCCGACCGCATCAAGAAAGTGGTAGATACCAATGCCGATGGCGTACCGGATCAGTGGTCGATTTATGCAGAGGGTATTACCAATGGTGTAAACCTGGCGGTGGGAGAGCAGACAACAATATACTTGACCACTAAAAAACATCTGCTAGCTTTCCATGATAATGATATGGATGGGCGAGCAGATCGGATAGACACCCTGGTAATTCTTGATCCTCCAGCAAACGTTTATGATCATGCCGGATTACTGGGCCTGACCATCGGTCCCGACGGATTCATATATTTTTCTAGAGGTAATTTAGGGGGGAAATTTTGGGAATTGCGATCCAAGTCGGGTCAAGTGATAGAAGGATATGGTCGCGGAGGAATGATCTTTAGAGTCCGGCCGGATGGCACGGCTCTGGAAAAAGTGGCCGATGGTTTCTGGAATCCATTTGATCTTAAATTTACCCGGGATGGAAGGTTGTTGGCTACTGATAACGATCCGGACAGTCGAGGACCCAACCGACTATTGGAGATCGTGATGGGGGGTGACTACGGATTTAAAGATCTCTATGGAGGTAGTGGATTATTTCCCTACGTCTCCTGGAATGGAGAATTGGCTGGAACCTTACCGATGGTTGCGGCGCTCGGTGAAGCTCCTTGTGCCTTAATTGATACCCGGTTTACCAATTTTGGTAATGAATACGATCACGACATTCTGGTTAATATTTGGGAAGAAAGGAATATCGTGGCCATTCCCCTTCATCAGGATACGAACAAAGCACAGCAGTCACGGATATTATTGCAGGGCGATTCCGCTTTTCACCCGGTTGGGTTGGCTAGTGACAGCAAAGGAAATTTGTATATTTCTGATTGGGTTTATGCAGTTTTAACCAATGGTCGATTTTTAGGCAATGCTTTTCCGGCTGTTCGTTTTGACTTGGGTGAAATTGACATGGCTTGGATTTTTGCTAAGTTAATTGAGTCAAATTATCAAGGTCCCATTTCCAGCCAGGGATGGGGGATAGGAGGTGATCCATTTATAGTTTCAAAATCTTTCGTGGATACGGTCAAATCGCTTCGGGATCGATTTCGATCGAATATGGATTTATGGCCGCTCAGCTGAAACAGCCCATTTTATATTATTTGTATTAAATTTTTAACAAGGTGAATATCATTTTATTTTTAAATCGGGATCTTCATAGCAATTTTGCTTACCAACTTTTGAAACCCTCACTTAAAGGTCATCAAGTTCACATTTATTTATCCGAATCGGTGGGTAAAAAGAAGGAAAAAGCAGGTGCACTTAGTCTATTAGAACACTATGAAAAAAAACAATTCTATAAACTTCCTTTGTTACTAAAAGAACAAAAACTTCATTCTGATTTTGAATTTTTTGACGATCAGTTTGCTTATGCCCCTTTGCAGGTATGCAAGAATGTGAATAGTGATGAATTTATAACAGCAGTACGTAAGCTAAAACCAGATCTCTTTATTTCAATCCGGTTTGGAAAAATTTTCCATGATGAAATTATTAAAGTGCCAGGCCATGGGATCTTAAATTTGCATTCTGGTATTTTACCAGACTACCGGGGTATTCTTGGGACATTGCATGCTTTAAGAGAAGGCCGGAAGGAGATCGGCTGTACTTTGCACTATATCAACAACAGTTCTATAGACACGGGAGAAATTATCAATATAATTAAAATGCCTGTGGTAATCGGACGCTCGCTATTTTGGCACGTCAACCAACTTTATCCTGCCGGCTGTGCAGCTATTATCCGGATCATTAATCAATTGAATCAAGGAATGGAAATTCCGACCGTAATCCAGGATCTTAAAGTGGGTAATTATTATTCCTTACCCGACGAATCTCATTTTGCAGAACTCATGGACATGGGACATGACGTTATCAATGAGAAGGATTATTCATCATTTATCACGCAACATATTTCTTCATTAATTAGGGGATATTACCCATGAGAAGTTATCTGAAAGATTGTTGATGCGTAGTTTCAATGAGGGTGCCTTTTGTTTCTGCTAGTGACCTACCCCATTTAGCAATGGCATTTAATACAGGAATGAGTGTCATGCCAAAATCAGTCAGGGAATATTCGACCCTAAGGGGAACTTCAGCAAAACTCTCCCTTTTTACCAGTCCATCTTTCTCCAGGCTTTTTAACTGAATGCTCAGCATTTTTTCGGTGATGTCTGGAATCTGTTTTTTCAACTCTCCGAAACGATAGGTTTTGTTCTTTAGATACCACAAGACTACAGTCTTCCACTTGCCGCCAATAAATCGCATGGTGACATCCATTGCGCAATGAAATTCAGCACCATCCATCAGATAGTAATATTCCTTGCCTTTGATGATCATATTAACTTGTTTATTAAAAACTTGATACTGTCAAAATTGACAGTTATTGCAAATGTATAAAACTATATATAGGTTTGTAACTATATAAAGTATAGTATAAAATCAATAACTATGATTATTTCAATATTAGGTACAGGAATGGTGGCAAGATCACTAGCTGGTAGAATAGCAGCATTGGGTCACCAGGTTTTCATGGGAACTCGAGACAAGGCTACTACCTTGGATCGGCCCCTTGGTAGTCAAGGGGGCCCTAGCTTTGCATCATGGCTTCAAGAGATAGCTACCTTACAACTGGTAAACCTCGAAGAACTGCCTCAGGAGACGGAACTATTTATCAATGCAACAAATGGAAGTGCTACGTTAAGTGCCTTAACAAAAATATCAGATCGCTTAAAAGGTAAAGTTTTATTGGATATTGCTAATCCTTTGGATTTTTCAAACGGCATGCCCCCAACGTTGTCCATTTGCAATGACGACTCCTTGGGGGAGACTATACAGAGGGATTTTCCGGATTGTAAAGTCGTCAAATCTCTAAATACCATGAATGCCCATCTTATGGTAAATCCAATATTGCTGGAGGGAGATCACAGTGTTTTCATGAGCGGCAATGATAAAGAGGCCAAAGAAAAAGTAAAATCTCTATTGGTTCAATTTGGATGGCAAACTAAAAATATCATAGATCTTGGAGATATTAAAACTGCTCGGGGTTCTGAAATGCTCTTGCCTATTTGGTTGAGATTATGGGGGGTATTAAATACTGCTGAATTTAATTTTAATATTGTTCGGAAAGACTGATTCTTATAGAGAATATAGTTTACATGAAGATATTAGATGATTAGTTCCTTTTTATTGACACGCATTAATATTGGAAAAAAGATCCCGATACTATTGATCGGGATCTTAATAATATTCTAAGGCGTAACTATATTGTATGCTGCCACACTATTGGCAAAGAAAGTAGGCACCAGAAGTAGATTCTTGGCGGGTATTATTTCAATATCCGCGGCATTTTTATTTATTGACTTGGTGTCTAATATTTTGTTTTTATGCCAATCGGCCGTAACGGAATATACCTCACCATTCCAGTTACTGATTAAATAATCATTACCAAATTTTACCACGCCATCACCTCCTGGTAAGGAATCCAGGACAGATACCACAGCGCTGCCATCTTTATCGAAGGTAAAAACATGGCCAGACCCAAAACTGGCAGTGATAATCCGGTCGGGTTCGGCTAATAATCCATTGGGACCTCCCAGGTTATCATCCTGAAGTAGAACTTGTACTTTGCCGTCTCCCAGAACATATACGGTGCTTGTATTTGAGTCGCTGATATAGATTTTTCCATTTACATCGACAGTTATATCGTTTAAGAAAGTAGAACCCTCGACATCATAGGTGTACATGATTTGACCGGTTTCTACGTCTATGGCTACGATTCTGGTAATGTCTGCTACATAGAGCAGATTACCGGATTTCCCCATCCCTTTAGGACCATCTAAACCTTTAACCCACATTGGATCAAGAATTTTGCCATTGAGACCAACTTTTGCGATATATCCATCTCCATCCTTGGCATCGGGTGGTACAGCTCCAATGCAAGACACATATAAAATATTGAATGCCTCGTCATAGTAGACACTTTCCGGTGTTTTTAATGTGGTGTCTGTTTCCCAGGCTGGTTCTAACGAGATGGATTTCATTGTACGCTCCTCGGTAGATACTGAAGTATCTTCTTGATTTTCTGATGGTTCGGCACCTCCTTTTCCCTTACAGGCAAGCACAGTAATTCCTGCCAGGAATAGAAAGAGCCAAAGATTAAATTGCTGATTCATTGCCTTTTATTTTGGTTCATGGGGATAAAGATATGGCAGATGGCGAGTAGATGCAGCGTAAATGTGATGTATTTTGTTATATCCAACTTTACCCTTGTACGTTAGGTGTCTCAGCATAACCGTTTTAAATCCTGGCTTTTCAGGACTCCATAAAAGTTATTAGTTTTGGTTATAATCCAAGAATGAAAATGGGAGAGAATATAAAAGTAGCTACTGCACAATTTGAAAACCGAAGTGGAGACAAGGAATACAATCTGGGGGTGATTGAGTCAATCACTAAAAGTGCTGCCAGTCAGGGAGCTAAATTAATTGCCTTTCATGAATGCAGTATTACCGGTTATACCTTTGCCCGGCACCTGACCAGGGAGGAGATGGTCGATCTGGCAGAACCAATTCCCGAAGGACCCAGTATTGCTGTTTTACAACAAATTGCCGCGGAAAATGATATTGCTGTTTTTGCCGGATTGTTTGAAAAAGATGCGGAAAATAATTTGTACAAAGCTTATGTGGGTGTTGATGCTCATGGACTGCTGGCTAAATACCGGAAGATTCACCC
>JAGQWV010000115.1 GCA_020437045.1 Saprospiraceae bacterium
TATTCGGCGTTTATGACAAGAAAATTCGTCATTCGATTATTCTATATTCGTCATTAAAGAAAATACGTCATTCAAAACATGATTATTCAACAAATTGAATTTTTTGAAGTGAGGGTACCGGCCCTGCCCGATGCGGTGGCCAGCAAAAGCATAAATAAACCTTTACATAAGTTGCCGGTGGGAGCCTCCGAAGGTTGGTCGGTACAATTCGATGTACTGCCCAAGGTCATTATCAAATTGTCTTTGAAAAATGGAATAATTGGCTGGGGAGAATGTTATCGCGATCACAATTGGACCGTACTGGAAAACATCAGCAAGATTTTGCTGGGACGACATATAAATACCATATCCCTTCAACATCTACCTTTTGCTTTCTGCCGCGAATATGATGGTTTTGAATGCGCTCTTCATGATGCATACGCCAGGGCTCACGACATGAGGGTGGTTGATCTTTTAGGAGGACCACTTCGTGAAAAAATTAGAGTCGGAGCCTGGTCCAGTCACCGGGAGAAAGAAGAGATACCTGATTTGGCCCGTAAATTCCGGGATATGGGATTTGATTGCATAAAATTTAAAGCCGATCTGGAGGACGATGTCGTGGCCTGGTGCGAATCCATCAAAGTAGTCGATGAAAATCTTGATGTCATCCTGGACCCAAACGAACGTTGGGAAACCGCAGGCAATACCAGGAAGCGCTTGCATCAATTAGGAGAAATCGGCAATGTACTTTGTCTGGAAGATCCCGTACCCAGATGGAAACTCAATGAATTCGCCTTACTGAAGGCGCAGGGTTTAATCCCTATCGTTTTACATGTATCCCTCCCCTACATTATTCACGGACAGCGCATCAAGGATGCCATTCAGGCTTTGGAATTAAATGCTGTTGATGGATTTAATTTTAACTGCGGTTTGGCTAATTTTCAAAGATTGGATCATATAGCCCACGCCGCCGGTTTTCCTTGCTGGCATGGATCAGAAGTGGATTTGGGGATTTTGGAAGCCATGTACTTACATTCCTGCGCCGCCGCCGCATCTTGTCATTGGCCGAGCGATATTTTCGGAAGACTCATTCGCGAACATGACCTTTTAAAACAGCCTCTGAAAATTGAGCCTCCATTTGCTTACCTCCCTGATGGGCTGGGCTTGGGTATTGAGCCGGATATGGATGCCATCAGGAATTATCAGACGGATTATAAAGCTTATCGAGCCTGATTAAATGACCTTCAAACGTAAAGTATAAATCAAATGAGAACAAACCCATTTCCCAATGATCCGGACCGATCTCAAATCTGGACAATGCTGGTCGAACGCGACATTCATGCATTTTGTGCTGCCGATTGGTCGATGGTTGCCAACGATTTTATCGAAGAAGGTTTTATGGGTATGGATGGTGGCAAAATTGCTAATCCCGACCAATGGAAAATTAGCTACGGAAGTCTTGCTTTGTACCGGGATGAGTGGTTGCGCCAAGCCGAAATCTTTACCAAAGCCACATGGGTTGAAGATCCTGTCGAAACCTTTTTTCAATTGACGGATCTAACTCAAATTGAAATCAATGGTGATTGTGCCCTTGCCCATAAAAAATTTGATGGTTATCTAACGGCTCCCAATGGGGAAAAAGTCATCCTAAATTGGCAAACTTTATATCAGTGCCGTAAACAAAAAGATACCTGGAAAATAAGTGGATTTATCGGATACCTCCCCTATCCTCTCGGTGATCAAAAAATGAATCTAAAGAAAAGAGTACCCGCAGGTGCCAAACAACATGCGACTGCCGGTCCCTATTCACCAGTATTGGAGATAGAAGCCAATAAACTAGTGGTCATTTCCGGCCAGGCAGCCCTGGATATGCACGGTACCGTGGTGGGTTCCACCATTGAAGAACAAACGGAGGTTACTTTGGAAAATTGCAAAAAGCAATTGGCCATGGCTGGATGTGATTTTGCGGATGTTTTCAAAGTCAATGTTTACCTGAAAGACCTGGCGGATTGGCCACGTTTTAATGAGGTTTATGCACGTTTCTTTCCGGAACCCCGGCCGGTGCGCACAGCCGTTCAGACCCCACTGTTGATGACTTTCCTGGTAGAAATCGAATGTTGGGCTGTCAAGTAATACTTTACCTGCTTGGTGCATCGTTCCAATGACTATTTTAACTAATCAAAAAATACTATCTTCCACCATATGAGTGCATTCAATTTTCTTTGGATCCTCCCTTTTGTTTTTTTAATGCAAAATGAAGGAAGCCAAAAGATATATGAGGTAAAGAAGCTGGAGCAGGAAATTAACATTAATGGTCAGGGTACCGATCCGGCCTGGGCACAAGCGGCAATTCTTACTGATTTTCAATTGCCATGGAATGATGAAATTCCCCAACCAATGTCTTTTCAGGCGATGTGGACAGATTCGGCTTTATACCTCCTTTATCATGTGATCGATCATAATATAGTGGCCCCGGGTCCTCCGGACGATAAAAGAGGAGTCATACCCAGCGACCGGGTCGAAATATTTTTTAAAGTAAATGGAGAAATGAATCCCTATTACTGCCTGGAGTTGGATCCGCGCGCCCGGGTATTAGATTACAAAGCACGATATTACCGGAATACCGATTTTGATTGGTCATGGCCAAAAGAGGACTTACAGGTGTTAGCCACAACTCAAGAAAATGGATATTCGGTAGAAGTGAAAATTACCATGAAATCACTACAGGACATGCAAATTCTTGATGAGAATAAGACCTTGGATGTAGGATTGTTTCGCGGAGATTTTCAAACCGCCCCCAACGGAAGAACAGAAGTAAAATGGATCAGCTGGGTTAAGCCGGATTCAGAAAGACCTGATTTTCACATTCCATCTGCATTTGGTAAACTGATCCTGATGGAGGACAAAACTCCATAAAAAGAATTATTTCGATTATGTCAAATTTCAACTGGTTTTTAGATGGTTCCATCATCCTGATTTATATTATCGGGACGCTCTTGGCGGGCATTATGGTTCGTAAAATGATCCGCGGTGTAGATGATTATCTCTTGGCCGGTAGAAAAGTCGATATTTATCTGGGTATCGCATCCCTGGCCGCTACTGAATTTGGGATCGTCACTTGTATGGCCAATGCTGAGCTGGGTTATAAATATGGATTTGCTGGTACGACACCCGGTGTGACACTTTTTATAGCCATGTTTATCATCGGAAAGACCGGATTCTGTATCAAACCATTGCGAGACCGGGGTGTCATCACTATTCCCGAATTTTTTGAAAGTAAATTCGGTAAAAATGTCCGCTGGGCCAGTGGTGTCGTCATCGTTCTGGGAGGACTATTAAACATGGGTGTTTTTCTTCGCATGGGAGGAGACTTTCTTACCAATGTGTTTGGTCTGCCCCCAGGATATCTTGAAGTGATGATGACTATTATTTTATTAATTGTGGCCATCTACACCATTCTCGGTGGCATGTTGTCTGTGTTGGTCACCGACTATATGCAATTCGTGGTTATGAGTGCCGGATTGCTCTTCGCGACGATTTTAATATTCTTCAAATTTGACTGGTCCAGTCTGGTGGCGCATTTGTCTGACCACTATGGCCGGGCCGCATTTAATCCTTTTGAAGGAAATGCTTATGGTATAGACCGGATCATACTCGATATATTTGTCGCGGTGGCCAGTATTCTTACCTGGCAAACCATGATCACCCGCGTGCTTGCCGCAAAGGATACCCGCACAGGTCAAAAAATTTATCAGGCGACTTCTCCTTTTTTCCTGGTGAGATTTATTGTTCCTGCATTTCTCGGAATCGGAGCATTCTATTATTTCTCCCAAACCGGACAGTTACCCGAAAAAGAAATTCTAGCGCTTCCCAGTTTCTTAACTATTGTTTTGCCGACAGGAATTCTGGGTATTTTAATTGCCGGTATGCTCGCTGCCGACATGTCTACCAATTCTTCTTATATGCTGGCCTGGAGTTCAGTGATCTACAATGATATCATGGAACCAATTCACAAACGAAAATGGTCGGAAAAGAAGGCAATTTTCACCAATCGGGTACTGGTTGCCAGCATTGGCTTGTTCTTGTTGGTGTATGGACTTTGGTATCCTCTTAAAGGCGATCTCTGGGTATATCTTCAGGTAACTGCTACAATTTACCTCAGCAGTATGACGACCATTCTAATTGCTGCCTGCTACTGGGATCGTGCCAATAATTGGGGAGCCATCGGTGCCATTATTGTAGGCTGCTTTATACCGATTTCTTTTCTCATCATGCAGGAAATCGACTCCACCAAGGATCTGGCCAATACCATTGGTCCCTATAAATCGGCCGTTGCCGCCTACGTACTTACCGGTATTGCCATGGTCGTGGGAACACTGCTAAAGGAATCTCTTCACCCGATTAAAACAAATTAGTGATGCTTATAACTTTCTGGTTGATCGTATTTTCCCTCACCATCATCTGGTACCTGGTCGTCACCATTCTTGTCGCCTGGAAGGGATTTGGTAGTCTTCGTACCATGTTAAATGAGTTTAAGAATAACGAACAAGAATGAGTTCCTATCCTCTATAAAATGGACACTTTAATCAATTCAATTTGTTTATTTCTATCATAAACAATGAATTTGAACAATATCAAAATATAATAGAATTCACAAATAAAGTAATATTATATAATCTCAAGCAAATCTGAAATAGATGTGAATTGCCGGAATTTTTGATTTTCGATGGAATAATCAATTTTTTCGTGCTCCCAGGTAGTATGAAAGGGCACATGACAGGCCCAACCACCTAAATTAAGAACGGGTAATACATCGGACTTCAGTGAATTGCCAATCATTAAAAACTGACCCGGATTAATATCCAAATGACGGATTAATTTTTGATAATTAATTTCTTTTTTGTCCGATAATATTTCGATGTGATGAAAATATTTTTCTAAACCAGATTTTATCAATTTACGCTCCTGGTCCAGCAGATCACCTTTGGTGGCCATCACCACCCGAAATTGCTTGCTCACTTGCCCTAAAACATTTTCCACCCCGTCAAGAAGTTCAATGGGTTTGTGCAGCATTTCTTTACCATATTGAATAATTCGCTCGATAACCTCTACTTTAATGGTACTGTCGCTGATATCTATAGCTGTTTCGATCATGGAGAGCATAAAACTTTTGATACCATATCCATAATCTTCGAGATTTCTAATCTCTCTCCCCAGGAGCTCACGCGAGACAGTATGCCGGGGATGATATACTTCCATCATTTCACAGAACTTATTCTCAATCTCTTGAAAATAAGGTTCATTGACCCAAAGCGTGTCATCCGCATCAAATGCGATCACCTTAATACCTTCGATCTTTTCCATCAATCATTTTTTATTAATATACCTGCAATATAAAAAGACAGATCATTCATCACCTCATTTGACTCGGAGGGGAGTAGTATTTTGACTCAGAAGTCTTGATAGTTTAGTACCTTCTCCACGATAAATCTAATTAAAGGATGTCTAAATACCTTTTTCTTCTTCTCATCATTTTTTATTCCTGTGATCAATCAAAGGAGATCTCCCAACCATCACCTCCAAATGTAATTTACATTCTAGCCGACGATCTAGGTATCGGAGATGTGAGTGCTTATAATGCTGATTCCAAGCTACACACCGAGGCTATCGACCGTTTGGCGAAAGAGGGCATGACCTTCTACGACGCCCACAGTGGCTCTTCAGTCTGCACTCCCACACGTTATGGTATTCTGACGGGTCGTTACGCCTGGCGAACTCGTTTGGCATCCGGTGTGACCTGGAGTTATGATCCACATCTGATTGATCCGCAGCGTACCACAGTTGCCTCCTATTTAAAATCACACCAATATAATACCGGTTGTATCGGCAAATGGCATCTAGGTCTGGATTGGGCAGTCAATGACGATAGCAACTATAACTTTATGGCGCCGATCAAGAATGGTCCCCTGGCCAATGGGTTCGACTATTTCTATGGCATAACGGCCTCATTAGATATTCCTCCCTACTTCTATATTGAAAATGATCACATTACCGCTACCACGATTGACAGCATCGGCGCAATGACCGGAAAAAAATTTTGGAGGGCCAGCCCGATCGGTAATGATTTTCGCCATGAAGATGTGCTTCCGAATCTCACTGAACATGCTATTCAATTTATTGCAGAGCAAAGTAAATCTGAAAATCCCTATTTCCTGTATTTTCCCCTGACCGCTCCTCATACCCCGATTTTACCAACAGAACCTTATCAGGGTAAATCCGGCACCAATGAATATGGCGATTTTGTACTTATGGTCGACAATGTCGTGCAGCAGATCAGAGAAGCCGTCGAACGGAGTGGAAAGCAGAACAACACTATGATCATTTTTACCAGCGACAATGGCTGTAGCCCCATGGCCGATTTCGCAGAGTTGGAGACGTTTGGTCATGATCCCAGCTATATCTACCGGGGACATAAAGCTGATATATTCGAAGGGGGCCATCGAATACCTTTGATTGTGTGTTGGCCGGACAAAATTAAACCAGGTAGCAGCAGCCAGCAAACGACTTGTCTTACCGATTTGATGGCCACCATGGCCGGTATCTTAGGAGACACTTTGCCCACCAATGCCGGAGAAGACAGTTATGATTTTTCTCCCCTCCTGGAAAATTCCGACTACCCGGGTACTATCAGAGAAGCCACCGTCCATCATTCAATTGCCGGTTGTTTCTCCCTGAGGCAAGGAAAGTGGAAGATTTGTTTTTGTCCCGGTTCCGGAGGTTGGAGTCATCCCACTCCAAAAGAGACAGAAACAATGGATTTACCACCTATCCAATTATTTGATATCGAATTGGACCCTTCGGAGGAAACCAATGTGGCTGGAGAGCATCCTGATATCGTCCAGAAATTATCCGACCTAATGAACCGTTACATCGCTGAAGGTCGCAGTACTCCTGGGTCAAGTCAAAAAAATGACCGGGACATAATCCTCTAAACTGACCCTGAATACTGCCCCCTCTTATATAACCACTTTTACAGTGTTCTGATTTTCAATTAATTAGCATTTCAGCTTTTTGGTCACTTGCTCTTTGTAAGAGAGACCGGTCTAGCATTTTATAATATCGCTTTGCGATAGAGGGCCTCTATAGTTTCAGATTTCAGGGCTTCGA
>JAGQWV010000116.1 GCA_020437045.1 Saprospiraceae bacterium
CGATTGAGAATTGCATTACCGACCAACCCTGCCGCTTTCGATTTTTCAAAAGCCTGAACGCTCAATGGGTCTACATCTAAGCCAACAGGTACATTCTTCCATGCCGAACCTGGTAATTTTACCTGGTAGACCTTGGACTTTAAATTGGTCGTGATACTGTTATCAACACTGGTGCCTTTGCTTTTTCTAACCCTTCTCATTTTTTCCATACTATATTTATTTACCGTAGGATTATGGAAAATTAGATTGCCCGGAAAACCGGTATCATATTTAAATGATAATATCACTGGCTCACTGTTTTTTCTAAATTTAATCTCGATGGGCAATCCGAAATGATGGTTTTCAAGATCTATTTTATTGATTTGTAAGGTATTGGTCTGGTGGTGATTTTTTATAGTGTCATTGATAATGAATTTCATTTGATCCAGATCGGTAGTAACAATATACTTTTTTAAGATCTCGTATCCGATAATTCCATCAATTTGGATCTTAAGGCGGTCAGATAGATGTTTTATGGACAGTACCTCAATGGATTGGGAATCAAGTTGTATATCACCTATATGAATGGTGTTTGAAGTGGAAGTTTGTGACACCAGTGATTTTGCAGAAGTTCCAATAATCGCCGTATCGGTGATATTTAGTTCCAATTTTTCGGCGATGGCATCGTCGAGCACCGTGACTTCAGCACCGGTATCAAAAAGAAAATTCAGAGGCTTTGATCCGTTGATCTTCAATGGTATGTAAATCAGATTCCCTTGCAAATTTATGGGAATCTCGGTGTAACTATTTTGGGCCTCGATATGGAATGACAGACATCCAATAAAGAGTGTGATAAAAATTTTCATCAGATAAGCAAGGTGTTGTTAGTACTATCTAAATTAGATATTTGAGCAGGGTTTAAACTGTTTTTCTATCCATTAACAAGAGTTTAACATGCCCTGCTGTTAAGACGGGTTTCTGGAGTACTTCTTCTCTATAGCTATTTTACTTTTTAGGAGTGTTTGGTCTAATTCATAAATTAGGTTCTTGGTCCTGTTTATTTTGGCTTTCGATGTATATAATTTAGTTGTTCATAGCTTGAATTTAAAGAAGAATCATAACCCCTTGAATTAACAGGGTGTGTGTAATAATTTATGATACAGATGTCTTAACACAATTTTAAGTTTTATATCCTGTGGATTTTGCTTCAGACGCTATCTTTATGGTAATCCCATATTGATAAAAGCGATGAAAAATATATACATGGTAATTGGTCTGGCACTACTTTTTTTCAACCTCAAAGCACAGATCAATCCGCTGATGTCGATTGATAAAGTTCTGGAGACCTCGATCTTGTCAATTGACACTATCGGTACAGTTTCTTTGGAGCGCAGTGATAGCATTGTGATGAAAGAAGATGACAGCAGCGATAAACAAACGATGTTTTTGCTTCGTGAATCCGATATATTGGCCCGGCTTAATGCTCTTCCGATTTATACCTGGAGTGATGATATGCGCCATATTCAACCACTTGCACAGGATTTTAGCAAATTATTCGACAACAACAATGATGATGCGAACTGGTCTATGGAAAATGCCATCGGCGTTTCACTTGCCGGGATAAAAGCCGTTGCCAAAGATCTAAAACATAATGATCTGATCATCATGGACCTGCAAAAAGATAACGAGGATCTAAAGAGGAAAATCCGGTTTCTGGAACGTAATTATGAAAAACAACGTAAAGAAATTGAGATATTGAGAAGACAAATGACCGACTTGCTTTCCCGGCAAGGAAGGTGACAATACCCGGGACCAGGATTAATATGTAGGATATGACTTTAAGAGAGATGCTTATTTTATAAGTGTTGGACTGCTTATTTTAATTCAGGCAAATTTTGTCCGATCATCAGATTGCTCCTGGAGAATTGGCCACAGACCAGACCCCGTAAGATTGAGTCTACTTTCAATTTGAATGGAGATTTCCGGAATAAAGATTAATTTCAAGCTGATACAGTATTTGGGAATTTTAATGATCTTTTTGTTTTGAGAAAATCTTTTTGCTTTGCCATTACTTTCATTGTCTCTCTTTCATATGGGATTGAGATTACTGCCCAGGAACAGATCGGCTACGATAGGAAAGTAATATCCACTACCAAGATAGCTGATGTATGGGCCGGGCATCCTGTTGGGTTTAATATTCTGACTGCCGCAGATGATCAGTACATCAGCTATTATGATAGTGCTCGAAATATGTGTGTTGCCAAGCGTCGCTTATCAAATGATGAATGGACTCATACTATTTTACCAAGCAGGGTAGGTTGGGATTCTCACAATTACATTGCCTTGGCCCTTGACAAAAAAGGTTTTATTCATGTCAGTGGGAATATGCACGGCGTACCACTGGTCTATTTTCGTTCGGCTCAACCTCGCGATATATCTACTTTTGAAGCACATCAAATGGTGGGCAGGGAAGAGCAGCGAGTGACGTATCCGGTTTTTTTCGAAAATAATGGTGGTGATCTGTTTTTCCAGTATCGCGATGGTGGCAGTGGAAATGGCATTACGTACATCAACCAGTATGATCCGGAAATTAAACAATGGAAGAGAGTACTTGATGAGGGGCTATTTGATGGTGAAGGAGAAACAAATGCATATCCCAATAATCCGGTTGCCGGCCCGGATGGTTTTTTTCATTACATGTGGGTGTGGAGATTAAATCCTATCGCCAATACCAACCATAATTTATCATATGTACGTACCAGGGATTTTCTGCATTTTGAAAATATCGAAGGAGAGCAGGTCGATATCCCAATTAGGTATCGTGATCGTAGTGTGATTGCTGATCCGGTAGGGCCCTGGAATGGATTAATGAATAGTTGTAAAATATTAAGCTTCGACAGTAGGGGAAGAGTTATTATGGTATATCATAAATTTGATAAGAAAGGTCGTAGTCAACTTTTTATATGCCGTCATGAAAATGGAGAGTGGATCAACCGCCAGATATCTGACTGGCCGGACTTTACCTGGGCTATTAATGCCACCGGATCATTAGGGAATGCGATAAAACTCAATGATATTAGGACAGATTCAGCCGGTCATATCTATGTAGGTTACGCTCATGAAAAATATGGTGATGGTCTTCTGGAAATCGATGAAGACCGCCTGATTTTGTTAAATGATTTAAAGGGCGAAAGCTTGCTGCATGTTGAGGGCTTGCCCTCGACGATCAAAGAGGGAATGCAGATCAATAGCAGGTGGGATGGCACCGGTCAATATATTTTACAATGGGAGACGTTACAGACCAATTTTGATAAAGCCCGGGATGCTCCCTATCCACCTCCATCGCCATTGATGTTATACGAAATAGATCCGCGATAAAATTAAATATTGAATGATATTAAGGTCATTATATCTGATCAGTATGACAGGTCTTGGCTGGCTGGTATGGACAATTTCAATCAATGATTTAACGAGCTGGCCTAATCCTGATTTTACGTTCAGAGATTCTATACCCTTTAATCCTGCCCTGGATTTGTCCAGAGGAAAAATTGAAGGTATTTCTGCACTGGCCGTTGCTGACCTAGATGATGACGGACGTAAAGATGTTCTGGTTTTGGAAGGGGGTAAACATGCTGGAGGGAGAATAGCTTTCGGTTGGTTGCAACAGCCGGATAAAAAGCAAGACACGTGGAATTATTATGCATTACCAAGGCCGGCATCATTGCTAGGAGTTTCACCGGCAACAAACTTCATTGGGGCGGCTCAGATTGCTGACATGAATGGCGATGGTTATCCGGATATTGTCGTCTCGATGGATAAACATAGTGGGCAGGTTCGTTCAGCTTTCATGTACCTGCTGATCAATCCTGGTAGCATGTCTATAGACTCCAATCAGTGGCAGATTCAGGAGATTTACGGGCAGAGGCCGTGGCATCATATCAATGATATGGTCTTAGAAGATCTTAATTCAGATGGTCGAACGGACATTGTCATCCGGGTGTTGGAGCCCAATCAATTGGTTATATTACTGCAGCATCAGCATAGCTGGCAAGAAAGAAGTCTATCTGGAGTTCCTTTTGGGGACACAGGAGAGGGATTCGCGATTGGTGACATCGATGGAAAAGGTAATCCGGATATTGCCATTGGTGGTTATTGGCTCGAAACACCGGCAGATATTGTCGAAGGAGAGTTTATCAGCCATTCGGTAGATGTTGCCTATAGCACAGTAAATAGCAATACAAAACAAGCCATTGGCGATATCAATGGTGACGGAAGGAATGATATTGTCATATCGCCTGCAGAAGGATATCGTCAAGGTGCGAACTATGACCTTGCCTGGTATGAAGCTCCGCGAGTCTTGACCACTTCCGGGTCCTGGAAAAAGCACGTGGTAGCCTCCGATTTTAACGGTGGTCATACCATCAAACTGGCGGATATTGACCTCGATGGTGATCTTGATTTAGTTAGTGGAGTCTGTTGGAATCTTTGGGGCCAGCGTAAACACATCAGTCTTTATCTCTTTGATAGCAACTTACAGGAGTTTGCAACACCGCAATTTATTTCGGTTGAAAATGGACTTTACACGGGAGTGCTGGCCGATCTGGACGATGACGGTGATCTGGACATCATCGGTCAGGATGAATATGCCGGTCATGGACGTCCTTATTTTTACGAAAACCGGCTGATTCGGTAGCTGGGTAACGACAGCTATCCTGGATTATGTCAAATCGGTAAAGACGGGATCAATTGACCACCGGTGCGATTTGTTCAGGAGTAATTACACCACCAGGTAATTCCATAATACGGATATTGCGAAAATGTATTTCTGAACCCTCGGCTTCGAGACACAGGTATCCTTTCTTACGTTGCGAATCCCGGATACCATTTACAAATTTTCCATTTACCGAAAGTTTTACCATACCATCAACAGCTACAATAATATATTTATTCCACTGCCCCTTTCCGAGACATCTTTTTTCAATGGATTTACTGCGATTGCCTCTCGGATTGTCCGGTGTCGCCGTCATGCCCATCGTGGGGAAGAGCTCTCCATGTACATAATCATCAGTGCGGTCATGAATGGTTGACCATTCTAATTCGAGCATCTGCACCTCCATGGCTTTGGTCAGCGGTTCCTCATCTGAAAAAGGTGTTCCTTCACTCCAAATGAATATTCCTGAATTACCACCCGCTTCCATATGTTTCCATTCGATTTCCAGGATAAAGTTTTCATATTGTTTTTCTGAACGCATTACTCCAATGGGAAGGCCGGTGCAAACAATTTCTCCGTTTTCCACACGCCAGGTTTCCGGTGAGGTATTGACGTCTACCCATCCGGAAAGATCTTTTCCATTAAAAAGTGGTGTAAATGCCAGATCCTGGGCTGCCAGAAAATTTAAGGAAAAACAAGAAGCAAGGAGAATTAGCAATTTCATTTTTTCAATTCTTTGGTATACAATTTAATCCTGTGTTTCACCCGGTCAAATCCCCGGGAGATCAGTCCACTTCGGATAAATATAGTATTCTCTCGGCGAGCAATCCTTAACTTTGGCAAATGAATCGATTCCTTCTTTTTGTACTCCTAGTATCTTCGGCTCTTTTCCATACTGGCTGCTCAGTTCAAAAAGGTAAAATAAGCCAAGTAGAACATGTGAACCTTCCTGATGTCCCCAAAGAATTTCGGGCTGCCTGGGTGGCGACAGTAGCCAATATCAATTGGCCAAGTAGACCGGGATTGCCGGTTGATCAGCAGAAGGAAGAAGCGGTTAAGCTGCTTGATCTCCTGTCGGTACATAACTTTAATGCAGTGATTTTTCAGGTTAGGCCGCAATGTGATGCATTATATGCCAGCGAGCTTGAACCGTGGTCCTATTACCTCACAGGGGAGCAGGGTAAGGCACCGGAACCATTCTATGATCCACTGGCATTTTGGATAAAGGAAGCTCATCAACGCGGCTTGGAATTGCATGTTTGGCTTAATCCTTACCGGGCACATCATACATCCGGAGGAGATATTACCGAATATTCCATGGTGCGGAAAAAACCGAATCTGGTAGTACCCCTTAAGAATGGATTATACTGGTTGGATCCGTCTAAAAGAGAAACGCAGGATCATTCGTATAATGTTGTCATGGACATTGTGAAACGGTACGACATTGACGGAGTTCATTTTGACGATTATTTTTATCCTTATCCATCTTATAATGATAATGAAGATTTTCCGGATGCTAAAAGCTATGCAGATTACCGGACTCAAGGTGGTAAATTAAATCTTGGAGATTGGCGCCGGATGAGTGTAGATAATTTTATTCAACGGTTGTATAAAGGGATAAAAAAAGAGAAGAAGTACGTTAAGTTTGGCATCAGTCCTTTTGGAATTTGGCGTCCCGGGCATCCACCAAGTATCAGAGGGTTCGATCAATACGATCAGTTGTATGCGGATGCCAAATTGTGGCTAAACAAAGGCTGGGTCGATTATTTTGCACCCCAATTGTATTGGCCTATCAATCAGATTCCCCAAAGTTTTCCAGTCTTACTTAATTGGTGGGTAGGCGAGAATTATAAGCAAAGACATTTATGGCCGGGAATTAATATCGGCCGGATACCAGATGAAAGAGGGATCGATGAAGCGATAAATCAAATAATGATCAGCCGTGCTCTTTTAGATGTTTATCCGGGGGTAATTCACTGGAGTATCGCTCCTTTGGTGAAAAATGATAGTCTGGCACAAAAAATTTTTGAAGGACCTTATCATGAGCAATCACTGGTACCCTCCATGCCTTGGTTGTCAAAAAAGAAACCAAAGATTTTTGGTATAAATCTCAAGGAAGATCAGGTCCCGCCGGTTCTGCAAATTGAATCAAAGTCGGAATTTAAGTCGGTTGTTATTTTTTATCAGGATAAATCAGTTTGGAAATACAGAATTCTACCCGTTGAAAATTGGGAAGTTGAAATTGAAAAAATCGATGATTTGAATTTGGAATCAAAGGTTTTTTTATTGACCATTATCGACCGTTTTGGCCAAATGAGTGACCCCATAAAAATAGATCTGCGTCCCCAAAAAGGGGACCACCAAGTACAAAATTAAAGCACACCATAAGGGAAAATTCTAAGTTTGCATTTAGTTATGCGATCGATACTAACATTTTATTTAAATTCTTTTAAAGGACTTAGCCGGGAGGTATGGACTTTAGCGATCGTTTTATTGATCAACCGGAGCGGGATGATGGTGCTTCCTTTTCTGACGCTATACGGAACAAGGGAATTAGGATTTTCTGTAGTGCAAGCGGGGATTTTGACCGGCATGTATGGTGCCGGGTCTTTGGCTGGCTCCTGGTTGGGAGGTTGGTTGACAGATAAGATTGGATTTTATAAGGTGGCATCGAGAAGCTTGATTTTTGGTGGAATAGGGATGACCTCACTGCTCTTTTTTAAAGATTTTTATTATTTGTCTGCTGCCGTATTAATCACCAGTACACTGGCTGATGCAAGTCGGCCGCCGATTATGGCCGCCGTATCTATTTTTAGTAAGCCGGAAAATCAGACGCGCGCAATAGCCCTGATTCGAATGGCCGTCAATTTGGGAATTGCTATTGGCCCGGCGGTAGCGGGATTGTTAGCCGGTACGCTCGGTTATGATTGGCTTTTTATTTTGGATGGATTAACTTGTTTGATTGCTGCATTTTACCTCATGCGAAAAATTGATCCGAGCCGTAAGAAAAGACCTGCGCAGAATTTTACAGGTGACCGGAGGACGGTGAGTTCTGATTATATCTATTTGATTTTCTTATTTGTAGCAGCCATAAATATCATTGCTTTCATTCAAATTATGTCTACGGTACCGTTGTATTTTAGTCAGGTATTTGGTTTGAATGAATCACAGATTGGCTTGTTCTTTACTTTCAATGGATTGTTGGTATTTTTTCTCGAAATGCCTTTGGTCGCATTTTCCCAAAAAAGGTGGCCGCCCTTCAAAAGCATGATTATTGGTTCTTTTTTTATTGGCCTAGGGCATCTCTTTTTAAATTTTCCTTTGCACTGGCTAATAGTGATTGCTGCCTATAATATACTTATCTCGTTGGGAGAAATCATTAATTTCCCTTTTGGAAACAGCCTGGCATTGTCACGGGCTCCTCATCATTTGAAGGGGAAATATATGGGATTCTGGGCGATGATGTTTTCCAGTACGTTTATTATTGCTCCAGTTTTGGGAACCCGTTTAGTAGATTCATTTGGATTTTTTACCACCTGGATTGTCATTGCTTTTTTTAATTTTATCAGCATACCGGGATTTATGTGGGTAAATAGCCATTGGGAATCATCCAAAGAAATCGAAGAATCCAGTCTTGATCCAAATTATATTCATTAATTAGAAGCTGACTTTTATAATTGCTCCTCAGGTCCAGTGGATTAATTTAAAACGAATTGTATCTCCGGGTTTTTTTTGGCCAAGTATATCGAGATCAGCACTTCGTACGACACCAATCCTAGGATATCCCCCGGTCGTTTGAGCATCAGCCATCAGGATGATCATTTGTCCCGAATGGGTCACTTGAATTGTTCCGGGTACCACGCCGGATGAAATTAATGATCGGGTGACTAATGGTCCGGTCAATTTTTCTTTAAGACGGTAGCCCATCCGGTTTGATTGATTCGTAATTTCGAAGGTTTCATTGCCAAATTGCGATCGAGATTCCTGAGAAAATTCATGAAACTCTGGTCCGGGGATAACCTCGATTATGCTTTCTGCAATTGATTGTTTTTCGATGGTAATTTCTTTTTCCGGTAATCTCAGATATTCAATAGAGATATGATGGTTTTTTTTAATATAAGGTGGGAGACTGGGAAAGCCATCGCAATAGGGAACAACACTATAACTATTTAGCCAACGAGGTGATAACCAGTGACCATGTACAGCAAGATAAGAACGGCAGCCATTGATATATTTTCCAAAAGATAGTCTGTCACCCGCATATATTTTGATGGGCAGATGGAGTGGGATAGGATGATCATTGATAGCCGGGCTTAGATTAGCGCCGGTTATGGCGATTAAACCATTGCCATCAAAAAGTATTTCTGGCCCCAGTAAGGTGATTTCCAGACAGGGATTATTTACTGCATTTCCAACTAAAAGATTGGCCAGCCGTAGAGATCGCCTATCCATGGCGCCACTGACAGGAACTCCAAATTCCTGCCATCCACTTCTGCCCAGATCCTGAATTGTTGTCTGCAGTCCGGGCTTCACAATGATCATCGTTAACTTATGACTCATAGGAGAGAAAGAGCTTTTTTAGGTTTACCAGATCAAGTGTGGCAATTTCGAGAAAGTCCGTGTTGTCAACTTGATAAAAAAGTACCTGGTCTCCCATTTGAAATAGGAACGGTTCTTCGTTTTCCGGGTTGAAGATTGATAGTGGAGTTTTTCCTATGATTTGCCACCCACCTGGAGCCGAAGAAGGATAGATCCCCGTTTGAGCTCCCGCCAGAGCCACAGATTGGGCAGGGACCTTCATTCTAGGTTGTTTCTTTCTTTGGCAATGTAGGGTTTCGGGCAGATCTCCGAGATATACAAATCCAGGCAGGAAACCCAGCATATAAACTTGATATTTACAGGAAAGATGCCATGTGACGATTTGTTCCTCAGAAACATTTTTTTCGCTTGCCAATGCAGGCAAATCTAATGCATATTGTGGATCATAGCAGACTGGAATTTTCCAGAAGCGACTATTATATTCAAGCGATTCGCGATAGGTCTTATCAGAAAATCTCCGAATACGTTCGGTCAGGTCCGTAAAATTCCATTTGACCGGATCATAGCCTACCGTTAAGGAACAGTATGCAGGAATATAATATCGAATTCCGTCAACCTTTTTTTTTCTGAGATAGCTGGTAAGTTTTGCGACTTCCTGGTTGATTTCCCGATTGATTTTTTGTTCAAAATTAATCAATAAGGCATCATCTCCGAGCGGATAAAAATACATGGTTTTTTGATTGTATGTTGATCTACATTATTTGATTTTCGTTTCGTTAAGATAGGTTAAAACGACCGATTATAAAGAAGATAAAACAATAAAGAATTTATAGGAGGAATAAATAAATAGATTTATTTTTAATTGTTAATTTTTTGTAATCTCGTTTTAATTTCCTGTAAAATCAATACGGCATTTTTATTATCTCCATGTACGCAGATACTGTCGGCCCGGATATGAATAAAATCGCCTTCCAAAGTCTGAATAGGATTATTTTGAATGATATTAAGCGCTTGTTCTGCGGCGATCTTTGGGTCAACTATGACCGAATCGGGGTTTTTTCGGGATGCAAGTCGACCTTGTGCGGTGTACTTACGATCGGCAAATGCCTCGGCAATGAAGGGTACACCAAGTGATCGGGCGGTCAATTCTGTCTTACTTCCGGCGAGTCCCATGACTGCCAGTGAGGAATCTACATCCAGCACGGCTTGGATGACTATCTTGGATTCCTGTTTATTATCTGCCATTTTGTTGTACAAAGCGCCATGAGGTTTTACATAGGCCAACGTGAGACCCATGCTTTTCGCCATTCCCCAGATAGCGCTCACCTGATATTTAATGCACGCTCTAAGTTCGTCTTCTGACATCTGTAGGTTTCGGCGGCCAAAACCATTTAAATCTGGATATCCTGGGTGTGCTCCAACTCTCAGATTGTGAAGCTTTGCATTTTTTAATGTTCTTTCAATGTGTAATGGATCTCCTCCGTGAAATCCGCAAGCTACATTACAGGAAGATATGTGCGGCATTATTTCGAGATCATTTCCAATGGTATAATTTCCATAGCTTTCTCCCATGTCGCAATTTATATCAGTATTTAGCATTTTTTGAATTTTAGAAGTTGTCTTAGAAGACGGTTATGATGCTTTTTATACCCAATATTAACGTAATGAATAGAATGATAAAACCCAGACCATTTTGTAAAGGGGAATTAATAAATCTTCCCATTAATTGACGGTCATTCATCGTCCAGAGTAAAAATGCAGCAATAATTGGAAGGAGAAGCCCATTGGCTACCTGGGCGAAAAGTATTACCGAGATAGGTTTAAACCCCCAGGATGCGAAAACAAGACCACTCAACAAAACAAATATCCATATGGCCCGAAAATTTGGCGCTTGCAAATTACTTTGCCAACCCATGAGACCAGAGGTGGCATAAGCCGCAGCTAAAGGTGCCGTAATCGCTGAAGACAGTCCGGCAGCCAAAAAGCCCAGAGCAATAAACCAGTTGGCTGATTTTCCCATGAAGGGTGTCAATTGGCTGGCCAGATCATAGGCATTGTTGATTTCTGTGCCGCTACTATGTAAAACTACCGCCGAAGTGATGACAATGGAAGCGGTAATAATTCCTCCGAGAATGACGGATAAGATCGTATCAAATCGTGCATCGCTGATTTCCTCTGGGCCATTCCATTTCTCCCTGACCGTGGCTGCATGCAAAAACAAATTGTAGGGTACGACCGTAGTGCCGATCAATCCCACCACCATCAACAGTGAATGCTCGGGAATCTGAGGCTGAAAGAAGCCTTTAAGGATACTCCACCAATCTGGTTTGGCCATGAAAGCAGCCCATAGAAATACGATTCCCATAGTAGCGACCATTAGAATCAAGGAGCGCTCAATGAGTTTATATTTTCCACTATACAGTAATAAAAATGCTACCACTGCCAGGCCTGGTATCAGGGGATTTACCATCCAGTTAGCTGTTTGGGAAAGAGAATTGAAGCCAATAACCGCACCGGTAATATTGCCAGCCTCATACGCTGCATTGCCTATCAGAATGGCACCTATTACCAACAGTCCCGAAAATAAGCGACTCCATTTGCCAGTTATTTTTTCTCTGATCGCCTCACCCAAACCACGATCCCCTGCTAATCCCAACCTTGCAGCCATTTCCTGGAGCACCAGGGTAGCCAACACCGAAAAAGCCACTGCCCATAATAATGTATACCCAAATTTTGCTCCCGACAGCGTTGCGGTGGTGACCGTTCCGGGACCAATGAAAGCAGCCGCTACCATGGCTCCAGGACCAATTTTGAAGAGTCGTTTCAGCATCCTTTTTGGTAAAGAAGAAGGTAAACTACAAAAGATTTTCCGCTCTCAGGCATGATCGGAAGTCCATGACAGTGATTCCAAGCTACGGTAAGTACCGATTGGAAAAAAAGAATGGTAGGGTACCCAACTATATGTGGAGGTAAAATCGTCTATTAAGAGAAAGGAAAACCTATGAAAACATTAGTCTTTGTATTATCTGTTGGTGTGTTAGTACTTGCTTGTGCAAAAAATGAAGATTACGTTGCCGAAAATTATAAGGAAAGTAGTCTGACCTGGCAGATAGGTTCTGACTATGCTACGGATACAACCATTTTAGTACCTAAGTCCATCGGTAAAGATGGAGTGTTACGTGTCGATGATTATTCGATATGTCCGAACACTGATTTGAGAATCATAGCCAATCTGGGCAAGGAAGTACTACTGGATACGATCTACCATGATGGAGATGGGGCTTATAGTATTCCTGACAGCCAGGATAAGTCCATACAAGTACATAGCTATCTGGTCGCTAATGACGGTTTGATTCTTTGTGTATGGCTTGGCCGGGCGTCCTTAAGATATGATTATGTTGAGTAAGCATAATTTTGTTCGTAATTGTAGAGCCACGGGTAAAAGCATCTGTGGCTTTTTTTACGCACCATAAATATTTGATGAGGGTTCTTCAAAGATGAGACGGGTCCAAATTTGCAACTTTGGTGCTGCACCCATACTCGCATACTACAGTAAAACGGGTATCTCATGGCTCAGGCAATGAAGTGTTCCGAGCCCCCAGATCAGATCCAGGGCATGTATACCAATGATCTGCCGGTCAGGCATTAGTTCTCGAAGAATGCCTAATGCCTGACAATCTCGAGAATCGTTGAAGGTAGGTACCAGTACTGCATCATTTAGAATCAGGAAGTTAATATAACTGGCAGGCAGGCGCATACTTTCAAAGTCAATCCGATGGGGCATGGGCATCCGGACCACCTTTAATTTTTTACCGCTTGCCAGCATAACATGCTCTAATCTTTCCCGGTTATTTTCGAGTACGTGGTGATTGTAGTCTGCTGAATTTGTTTCTTCAGCCAAGATTACCGTGTCTTCATTGATAAAACGACAGATGTCATCGATGTGCCCATGCGTATCATCACCTTCGATACCATCTCCCAACCAGATTACCTGTTCGATACCTAAATATTCCTGAAAAATGGCCGTATAGTCTTCACGCCTAATATCAGGGTTCCGGACCTGAATGGTGGGATGAAGAAGGCATTCTTCGGTCGTTATGAGGGTTCCCTGCCCATTATAATCGATGGCTCCTCCTTCTAAAACGGTCAGGCAATCTTTATAAAGGGCTTTTACCAAGGGAATTTCCAAATGGGTGGCAACCGAACGGGGAATTTTACGATCCTTTTTATAGTTATCGTACTTCGCCCAGGCGTTAAAGTCGAATCGTATCGCTTTCCTTTTTTGTTGGGCATCGTACACGATGATCGGCCCCGAGTCCCTCATCCAGCTACGGTTGGTGTCCTGCACAATAAAGTCGACTTTATCCAGATCGATTTTTGCCCTGGTCAATTTATCTTTCACCTTATCTCGATGACCTTTATTTTTGACTACCAGAAAGACATCTTCAAAAAAGGTGATCTTTTTAATAAAATCTACAAAGGCCCATTGGATGGCATTGTATTTTCCCGGCCAGTCAGCACCTTCGTGCGGAAATGCTAATAAAATACCTTGATGCGGCTCGAATTCTGCTGGTAATCGATTTGTCATGAAGTGAAGTCGATTTAAAATATCTTCGAAGATCTAGTCGATGGCTCTTTTTACGATTTCTCCATATGCATCGATACGGCGATCGCGCAAGAATGGCCAATTTCGTCTCACATCTTCCATGTAGGCATGATCGATTTCTGCCATAATGATTTCTTCCTGGTCGTGGCTGGCTTTGGCAAGAATTTCCCCTTGTGGTCCGGCAATAAACGAAGCTCCCCAAAATTGGATTCCGGCAGTGTTTGGAAGGGGCTGCTCAAGGCCTACCCGGTTGCAAGCGGCCACGTAGATACCATTAGCCACGGCATGTCCGCGCTGTACCGTGGTCCAGGCATCGTACTGTTTGCTGCCGTACTGTTCTTTTTCGTGCGGATGCCAGCCAATCGCTGTAGGGTAAAATAATACATCTGCCCCCTGCATTGCAGTCAGACGTGCTCCTTCGGGGTACCATTGGTCCCAACAGATCAAGGTGCCTATTCTTCCAGCTTGGGTATCAAAAGCTTTAAAGCCAAGATCTCCCGGGGTGAAATAAAATTTTTCATAATAACTGGGATCGTCAGGAATATGCATCTTCCGGTATAAACCAGCCTGACTTCCATCTTTATCCATAATATAAGCGGTGTTGTGATACACTCCGGCCATCCTCTTTTCAAAGAATGGAACGATGATCACTACACTCAATTCCTTGGCCAGCGCACTGAATGCCTTATGCGAGACCCCGTTTAGGGGCTCGGCTAAGTCAAAATAATCGACATTTTCACTTTGACAGAAATAAAAGGAACTATAGAGCTCGGGAAGACATACTACATCCGCATGCTGACTGGCAGCTTTTCTTACCCATGTAATGCACTTTTTTAGATTTTCTTCAGGTCCTCCATTCAGTGAGACCTGTGTCAATGCGATGGTATAGTTCTTCTTTGACATTTTTCCATTTTGTGATTGTAAAAATAAGTATTGAATTTGACTGTTTTAATGGTTCACTACCGATTAAGTCTCCAGTCCCAAAGCCTAGTGCAGCATTTCCTATGAAACTGATACTAATCAAGCTGCAATTGGATTATCCTTAGTAAACCCAGTGAATTGCCAGATTATTGGCTTAAAGAGGCTTGTATTGTGATACTCGATATACGTATTTATTTTCTCTTGAAGTACCTCAACAGATTCAAAATGGCCATGATTGAGCACACGCCTTTGAAGAATGGAAAACCAATTTTCAATGGGGTTCAACCAGGAACAGTGTTTGGGCGTAAATCGGAAATAAATCCGATGGCTGGAATCCATTAGGAATTTTCTACGACTTCTTTGGTTCTTCAGAATCCCATATCGACGATTTTTGCCTAGTGACTTTTTATATCCTATTTGTGATGCAACAAACTCAACTAAACTTACTGTGGAGTGTGTACTCATGTTATCCAGTAAAAACACGATCATGGCCTTCGAATTAAATTGCTGAGTGGTTTGTTTTATGAAATTAAGAAACCCCCATTCATTATTCCTCTTGACAAACTCATGATGTACGATCTTTCCAGAACCCACTTCAGATCCGGCAATTAAACAGGTTTTCCCTCTTCTGATGTATTCAATTTCTCTCCGAGATGGTTTTCCAAACCCCATGGGCATTTCTTTTCGCTCTAACGCTTGGATCCCAGGCTTTTCATCAACACTGATTAAGTGGTAGTCCCTGGTTGTCAGATCGTTACAAGCTCCCATGATCAGTTGGCAAATAATTCTTACCTGTTTCTTGAACTCTTTCCAATCTTCTATTTTTGGAAACATCCAATTTTTTACCTTATGTGGCTGCAGTTTTTTTTTGTAAGATTCTACAGACATAACTGGGTGAAATTCGCTCCACAATATTTTCCTTCATGATGACCTGTGCCAGGGATGCTAGACTCCATTTTGAAAACGGAATTCCATGATCTTCGGGCTTTTCGCAGGCAAGGGCAACAATTTGATTGAGTTGACTTAACGTTATTTTAGAAGATTTACCTCCTCGTTTTTCACCAGTCATAATTTCTAAAATATGCTTTTCCATTTCTTTGTCCGAGACACTTAAGTTAGCATCACACTCTAATTTTCGGAGCTTTTCGCTCTGTTGCTCCCATCGATTACGCCATATTCCAATCCAATTCTTCTGCATTCCGATCACCCTATTGATGCCATAATCGCTCATACCCTCGCTTGCCAACAATACGACCTGAAGCCGTTTGCACATGGCCATTCCAACCCTTCCTTTTTTTACGATTCGATGGATAAGTTCCTTTTGCCGATCGTTTAATTGTAGTGGTTCTTTCCTTTTCATATTCCTTAGTTTTAGAAACCACATATTACGAAATATTTTAATATCACATAACTCGGAAATGCTGCACTAGT
>JAGQWV010000117.1 GCA_020437045.1 Saprospiraceae bacterium
AGTGGTGAGTTAAAGTTTACCCACAACGGGCCACGGGTATTTGGGTAGGGAAAGATGAAAAATCCCAGCCATAAACGGCCCATGTGAATCAATGGAAACTGACCCGCACAGATAACCGCAAAAATGGTCATCGCTTCAGCTGCCCGGTTTACCCCGGTACGCCATTTCTGGCGAAAGAGTAAAAGGATAGCAGAGATCAGCGTTCCGGCGTGACCGATACCAACCCACCAAACGAAGTTAGTAATATCCCAAGCCCAACCAACAGTTTTATTTAATCCCCATGTTCCGATACCGGTAGAAATGGTATAAATCATACAACCTAATCCCCAAAGGAAAGCAGTTAATGCAATTGAAAATACAATCCACCATTGTTTATTTGCTCTTCCTTCAACAGGAGCTGCGACATCTACTGTTACATCGTGATAAGATTTATCACCAATAACTAAAGGTTTTCTAATGGGTGCTTCGTAGTGAGACGACATAATCCTTTATAGTATTTCTTATTAATTAAATTTTAATTACGTATTTCTAACTTTAACATGATAGAATACATTTGGTTTTGTTCCAACATGTTCTAACAAATGATACATCCTGTCGTCTTCTACCAACTTGGCTACTTCACTTTCTTTATCATTTACATCTCCAAATACCATGGAACCGGTAGAACAAGCACTTGAACAAGCTGTTTGGAATTCGTCTTTATTAACCGGACGACCTTCTTTTTTCGCTTTTAAGATAGTGGCTTGTGTCATTTGAATACACATTGAACATTTTTCCATTACCCCTCTTGAACGAACATTTACATCCGGATTCAATACCATACGACCTAAATCATCATTCATATGGAAATCGAATTCATTATTTTTATTATATAGGAACCAGTTGAAACGACGTACTTTATAAGGACAGTTATTGGCACAGTACCGGGTACCTACGCAACGATTATAGGCCATTTGGTTAAGTCCTTCTGAACTGTGGTTGGTTGCTGCCACCGGACATACGTTTTCGCAAGGTGCATTATCACAGTGCTGACACATCATAGGTTGATAAACCACACTTGGTGTTTCAACATCGCCATAATAATATCGGTCGATTCGCATCCATGTCATTTCGTGATGTCGATTTACCTCCGTCTTCCCTACAATCGGAACGTTATTTTCAGCCACACATGCTACTTGACAGGATCCGCAGCCGATACAAGCTGATAAGTCCACAGAGATACCCCAATGATGCCCCATACCATAGAATTCAGAGCGATCGGGATAAAGGGTTTGCTGATTCAGATGCTGGAATTCAGCTCTTTCTTCCTTCAAATCAGCTACAGCCTCTTCCAAATCAACTGCATTGGCATGTCTGAATATTGATCGTTTGGTCAAACTCCCTTGATAACCGGTACCAATCGTCATGACGACTTTTTCGTCCACATTGATGGTGGCTCCTCCTTCCGATTCATCTTTACCAGTAACTCCCAGGGTATGATGATGCTGGACAGAAGCAAATCGTTTGTCTTTTCCTTGCTTACCTGAAACCATAGGTTCCACGGAAAAATATTGAATGTTTCCATCTCCATCGGTTTTCAACATAGGATAGCAATTGCTTCCAACGTCATTACCGGCTTTTCCAGTGGCCCATCTCCCATATCCTAAGGCACAAGCAACAGTACCTTCCATCTGTCCAAACTGACGTACGACCGGAACCTGGATCTTTTGTTCTCCCACCGTAAGATCTACGAGGAGACCATCTTCATCAAGATCCTTATAATATTCGAATTTATCCCGGCCATTCCACTTCAATGGGATATGCAGTACATTGTCCCAAACCACGCGCGTCACGGGATCTGGCATCTCCTGTAGCCAGGGATTATTGGAATAAGCTCCTCCTCCAACACCCATAGGCTCATAGAATTGGACTTCCAATTCACTATTGGCTAACCGGTTAATTTTTCCAGATAACGTACTGACATCCAGATTATAGACAAGCTCTCTGGAGCCTTCTTCTATTTCACAAAACCCATCATGTAAAGTATTGTCCCAAAAGCTTCTGAATGTTGCGTATTTAGTTTGCTTAGGAAAGAGATTCTCTTCCCAAAATTTCTTTACTACGGTATACATCGGATCATCTCCATCCATGGTTTCAGGCGTCTCACCGATCCATGCCATCAAACTAAGCACGACCGGCCGGGTATCAAACAAAGGATTGATCGTCGGTTGAACAATTCCAAAGTGGCCTCGTGAAGGATTTACATCGCCCCATGACTCAAGATAATGTGGAGTGGGTGCGGTATAGCCACACAATGCCTGTGTTTCGCTCGGCATGCCTGTCACTGCTACAGAAAGACTGGCTTTATCCAGTGCTTCCGCAACTTTTGCTCCCAGGGGGTGATCATATACCGGATTGGCATCTTCTATAAAGATGACGGCATCAACCGCTCCTGATGACAGATCGCTGATGAATGACGCCATTTCTTTGTCAATTCCTTGCCTTAAATGGCTAGCGGTATCATAACTGACGGTCTTGCCAAAGTTCTCCAAAGCCTGATTGATCGCAACGATCAGTGATTGTTCCGCCGTATTATTAGACCCTGACAAAACGATTGACTTACCACGTGCCTGCATTAATTCGTCGGCAACTGTATTAATAGCTTTTTCCGCTTTTGGATTGGAAAGGTTTCCATTAATTGCGATCGTGGGCTGACCCACTTTCTTGGCAATAGCATTATGCAATTTTGCTATGGCCAGTCCCTGCTCGCTCGGTTTAATGAGCACCCGGTGGTCGGCATTAGAGCCGGTATAAGACATATTGCTCTCAAACTGCACCAGTCGACTCATATTAGCCGCATCAGCTCCTTTCATTTTACGCCGTGAACTGAATTGCGCAGCAAATTCAGAGGGGGTCAACCAAGTGCCAAGAAAATCAGCACCAAAATTGACAATCAAGGAAGCCTGATCAAATCGATAACCGGGCAGTTCACGTACTCCAAAGGCGGCTTCACTTGCCAACAATGCTGCTGAGGAGGAAACTGCATCATAAGTAATCAATTTTGCATTCGGATACATTGCCATAAACTTCTCGACCGTAGCTTTAAAGCATGGGCTTATGTTGGTATTGGCTACTAGACGAATACCTTTGGCGGCTTTCAGTCCTTTGCTAACCGCTGCATCCATTGCACTCCAGGTTGTAGCTGAGGTCATACCTACGGAGTCCTTCATTTGAGGAGCCCGGAGTCTGGCAACATCGTAGAGATCTAATACAGAAGCTTGAGCACGGGCCGTTGTACCGCCACCATGTCTGGCCATTGTATTTCCTTCGATCTTAATAGGTCGACCTTCCCTGGTTTTAACCAGGATCGGACAATAATCTCCACCACGCACGAAAGAACTGGCATAATATGTAGCAACGCCCGGAACGATGGCTTCAGGTTTGTTTACATATGGGATGGCCTTTCGAATAGGAGTATCGCAGGCAGCAGCTACGGTGGCTGCTCCCAGACTAAATCCTAAATATTTCAAGAAATCTCTCCGATTAGTATTTGCGGAATGTTCGGAAACCACTTTCTCGTCTGCTAAATCATTGAGGATAGGAAGATTGAAAAATTCACTCTTGCTTTCCCGTACGAGGGTCTCATCACCGCTCAGGTCTTCCGCACTAATCCAGATATTTTCGTTTTGCTTCATTGCTTTAGACTGATAATCTCTTTTTAATAATGACATTTTTGACATTCTAAACCTCCGATCTCTTCTACTGTAACTCCCGAACGGGTGCCTTCTTTTATCTCTTCATGATACTTAGCATAGCTCATATAATATGGGTTATCACTAAATTTCACTTCTGTTTCTCTGTGACAATTGATACACCATCCCATGCTAAGCGGAGCATATTGTTTGACAACTTTCATCTCCTCCACTTTTCCATGACACTGCTGGCAAGCTATTTCTCCCACATTCACGTGCTGCGAGTGATTGAAATAAACGTGATCGGGTAGATTGTGTAGTCGAATCCACTCGATTGGGCCCTGAATTTGCGGTTTGATATCAGAAGTCAAAGACTCTTTAATACCATCCCACTGCTCTTCCATCATTAATTCTCCTTTGCGATCCAGTTTACCATTGTCCAATACATATTGATTGGCAATCCAGGAGGTATATACTTTTTTAATATCTTCTTCACTCAGTTGATCGTAATTCTCGATATAGGTGTCTTTTGATGGGTCAAAACCTATACTCGCATATATCTTAGTCAATTCGGCTGTACCATAGGTAGATCCAACTTTTATCGCCTTATGGCAATTCATACAGGTGTTGGTTGCCGGAATAATTGAGCTTTTGCTTCGGCGGGCACCATCATGACAATATTGACAATCAATTTTATGCAGACCGGCATGAGTGGCATGTGAAAATTTAATAGGTTGATCCGGTTGATATTCCTGCATCCGGTTGAGACTAATAGCACTATTCACCGTGAAGTATCCCCCCAGGACAATTACGGCAAAAATAATGATCCCGATCATTCCTTTGGAGGTCAAGGTAGCCCAGAGCGAGCGTGGTCCCGTGGTCTCCACTCCTGCCTGAAGTTCTGTCAGATACTTCAAACGATTTAGAACCCTTGCCAGTACCAGAGCCAGAATCACCAAAAAACCAAAAATAATATAATAGAAAGCTTTACCGGCGAAGATTCCTCCTGTCCCTTCCGCGGCCTGCTGTCCGGCACCTGCAGCACCGGCTCCGGCTACAGGGGCTCCGTAAGTGCCATCAAAGGTGCCTTGTATGTAAAGTAACAATGAGGCAATATCATCATCAGTCAAATTAGGGAAAGGTGTCATCTGCACCTTATTAAATTGATTGAAGATTTCGTTGGCACGAGGATGCCCTGATGAGATCAGAGCGCTTGAGTTTCGGATCCAGGCATATAGATCCGACTCTGGGTAATCAGCCCAACGCTCAGTAACCCCGCCCAGGGCAGGACCAGTCATGTCACTTTTCATATCCCGATTGTGACAACTGGCACAATAGTTCCTAAAAAGCGTTTTTCCTGCGTCGGCTGAAGGCTGTGCAAAAGCTGAAAAGCTTAAAAATAAGCACAAAACCAGGTATGAAAGTCTGATTAGTAGCGACTTATATATCATTCTTATTCCGTTTAGAAGATCAGGTCCGGTAAATTTGCTGGCAAAAATACAATTCGTTTATTTTTCAAGACAAGAATTACATTTTGTCTGAATTATTTAGATATTTTCTAAATAAAACTAAGGCACTAAACGGCCACAGTTGCTTTAATGTGTGGATGCGGATCATAATCAGTTAAAGTAAAGTCTTCGTATTTAAAGTCAAAAATATTTTTTCTTTCGGGATTTATCTTCATTTGAGGTAATCTCCTGGGCGATCTTGAAAGTTGTTCTCTCGCCTGATCGACATGATTGCTATACAAATGCACATCCCCAAAGGTATGCACAAAGTCACCAGG
>JAGQWV010000118.1 GCA_020437045.1 Saprospiraceae bacterium
TAAAGCAGCCACCCGTGATATGGGTTTCCTGATAAGCAATGGCAGGGATTTTTTTTCCGAAGAAAAAAGAGATGCGCAATCGACTACCCGGCAGACGATTGCCGGAATCCCCGCTTACGAAATTATCAACGATTGCAAAAGAGGTAACTATACTGTAACCAAATCAATCATCACAGACCCGTCAAGAAATACGGTCTTACAACGAGTTCATTTCGAAGTTAAAAAAAAGGATCATTATCATATTTATGCACTACTAGCTCCCCATCTTGATAATGAGGGCATGGGTAACAGCGGTTGGGTGGGATCTTATAAAGGTCATTCCATGTTGTTTGCCATGCACAATGACGTCTGTCTAGCCATATATTGCTCCATTCCCTGGAAGAAACGGTCCGTTGGTTATGTAGGTACTTCTGATGGTTGGCAAGACATCAGGAATCATTATCAAATGAATTGGCAGTACGAAAAAGCCGATTTGGGGAATATCGCCCTAACTGCAGAGATTGATTGGGAAATAAATGAAAATCACTCATTTGACATAGCAATTGGTTTTGGTAGAAATGTACATGAAGCGGCTCATCACGCATTATCCAGTATCCTTGAGGGTTTTGAAATAATTTATAATAAATATGTGGAAGGGTGGAAAGAATGGCAGGGGAGTATTCTTTCTCAAGAATATTGTCAAACAAAAATCGATCGTTTTTTCCTCCTCAGTGCATCCGTGATTAAAACGCATCAGTCAAAGAATTTCGCAGGGGCCATGATTGCCAGCCTTTCAACCCCCTGGGGAGACTCTATGGGAGATGATGATCAAAGTGGTTACCATTTAGTGTGGCCAAGAGATATGGTCGAATGTGCCGGTGGATTATTAGCACTCGGTGTACAAGAGGATGGACTGCAAGTGCTCAATTTTCTCATGGCCACTCAGGAAGCCGATGGCCACTGGTCGCAAAACTTATGGTTGGATGGAGAATCCTATTGGCAAGGTATTCAGCTAGACGAAACAGCTCTGCCCATTATCCTTATTGACTTGTGTACACAGCATGGAGCTTGCCACAAAGATCATCTGATAAAATATTGGGATACCGTCAAAAAAGCCATTACCTATCTCTTGTCCAGAGGCATGATCACCGAACAAGATCGCTGGGAAGAGCAAAATGGTATTTCGGTATTTACCATTTCTACCAGCATCGTTGCCCTACTGGCTGCAGCAAAAATCGCCGAGGAAATTGGTGAGGCAAAAATTGCAAAATATTGTCGAGAAACTGCCGACATGTGGTACGATGACATCGACAAATGGTTGTATGCACAAAATTCTCCCCTTTCACAGAAGATGAATATCGAAGGTTATTACCTGAGAATAAATCCAGCTGCCATTCCGGCTATCGATCTTGCGGGGAAGAAAATGAAAATTAAAAATCAACCGGAAAACCAGGATGAGATACTGATTACCGAAATGGTAAGTACCGATCCCCTGGCACTTGTACGATTTGGATTGAGAGATCCAAAAGATCCAAGGATGCTGAATACCATCCGGGTAATTGATGCTGCGCTCAAAAAAGAAACTCCTTCCGGAGACTGTTGGTATCGCTATGTAAATGATGGCTATGGGGAGGATGAAAATGGAAATGCTTACAAAGGGACTGGAAAGGGACGACTCTGGCCACTGCTCACTGCGGAGCGGGCCCATTATGAATTAGCCAGTGGAAATATAAAGCGAGCCCGTGAGCTGATGAAGTCTGTCGAAAACTTTGCCAATAATGGGCTTATCCCTGAGCAAATCTGGGACTCTGCAGACATACCGGACAAGGAGCTATTTGCCGGCAAGTATACTGGATCGGCTATGCCCCTGGTTTGGGCCCATGCGGAGTACATTAAATTGGCACGATCCATCCAGGAGCAAAAAGTCTTTGACATGCCTAAACATGCTCAACAGCGTTATTTGAAAGAAAATATCACCAGTAATATCGCATTATGGCGCATCGATTTGCCCATAGAGGAGATCTCTGCAGATAAAAATCTTCGTATTGAAACAATCGCTCCAGCAAAAATCCGATGGTCCGTCGATGAATGGAATAATTTACAAGAAGTTTATACCATCGATATGGGATTAGGAATTCACTATTTCGATCTGTCAGCGGAAAAATTAACAGGACCGAAAATTCAATTTACTTTGTATTGGCTCGAAAGTGAAGAATGGACAGGAAAGGATTTTGAAATACGCATCAATCCTACGGTTTCGAGCTCAAGTTAAAATAGTTAAAATTAGTAGGAAAAATAAATTCTGATTAAGACAAGAGCGAATTTCCTGACCCCTGAATACTGCCTACTGACCCCTGAATACTGCCTACTGACCCCTGAATACTGCCCACTGACCCCTGAATACTGCCCACTGACCACTGAATACTCCCCA
>JAGQWV010000119.1 GCA_020437045.1 Saprospiraceae bacterium
CAAACGGAGGCGTCTGAAACTGAGGAAGGTGGTGATGATCAGGAAGATAATGATCAGTCTTCCGATGACGATGATGTAGATGATATAGATCTTACGGAAGAAGAAGTGCTGGGCGGTGCTCATGACGACTTTGATTGGACCATTGGCAAGCGAAATACGCTTAGTTATACAAAAAAGGAGATAGATGATTATCTTGAGGATTACGAAAAATCCCTTTCATCTATCAATGAGAATGAGATAGTAAAAGGCGTCGTTACTGCCATTAATGGAGGTGATGTCGTGCTGGACATAAATTATAAATCGGACGGTCTGGTCTCATTGTCAGAATTTCGGGATAGTCCTGATCTGAAAGTGGGTGATTCTGTTGATGTTTATGTAGAGCATCAGGAGGATGAGCGAGGGCAGTTGATTTTATCCAGGAGAAAAGCAAAGCTGCTTAAAGCCTGGGAGAATATTGTCGACAGTTATAAGAATGGTACGATCATCAAAGGAATGGTGATCAGCAAGACCAAGGGAGGTTTGATTGTGGATTGTTCTGGCCTGGAAACATTCTTACCAGGATCTCAGATTGATATCAAACCGGTGATTGACTACGATTCATATGTTGGTAAAACGATGGAGTTTAAAGTAGTCAAGATCAATGAAGCGATCAAGAATGCCGTAGTTTCTCACAAAGCACTAATCGAAAGTGATCTTGCCGATCAACGAGATACGATTATCTCAGGTCTGGAAAAAGGTCAGGTGTTAGAGGGTATTGTGAAAAACATCACCGATTTTGGTGCGTTCATGGATCTGGGAGGCATTGATGGACTCTTGTACATTACTGATATTTCGTGGGGAAGAATAAATCATCCGAACGAAGTATTGGAACTTAATCAGAAGCTGAATGTTGTTGTTTTGGACTTTGATGAGAATAAGAAAAGGATTTCTCTGGGTCTGAAACAATTGCAACCACATCCGTGGGATGTATTAGAAGAAGATATCGTTGAAGGATCGACTGTAAAAGGTAAGATTGTCAATATTGAGGATTACGGTGCCTTTTTAGAGATCACCCCAGGCGTAGAGGGTTTGATTCACGTTTCGGAGGTTTCCTGGAGCAACCAACCGGTTAATGCAAGGGAATTTTTTGAGCTGGGTCAGGAATTTGAAGCCAAGGTGGTGACGATCAGCCGGGATGAGCGTAAAATGTCACTCAGTCTGAAACAATTGACCGCTGATCCATGGGAGGAAATTGAAAAACAGTTTCCTGTCGATAGCCGACATAAAGGGGAGGTGAAGAACTTAACGCCTTATGGTGTTTTTGTAGAGCTGGAAGATGGCATTGGCGGAATGGTACACATCTCCGATTTGTCTTGGACCAAACGATATGCGCATCCTTCTGAATTTGTGAAGGTGGGTGATGAAATCGAAGTGGTGATCTTGGAGATCGACAAAGAGAATCGGAAACTTTCGCTGGGTCATAAGCAGATTGAGGAAAATCCCTGGGATACTTTCGAACAAGTTTTTCCGGTGGGATCGTATCACGAAGCGACGATTATCAAGAAAGAAGACCGTGGAGCTATCGTACAGCTTCCGTATGGTTTAGAAGCCTACGCACCGATAAAACATATAAAGAAGGAAGATGGAAGGCAAGCAGAGCTTGATGAAGTCTTGACGGTGAAGGTTATAGAGTTTAATCGGGACGATAAGCGCATTCTGGTGTCTCATTTGAGATATCTGGAAGATGTACAGCGGGAGGCAGAAGATCAGGTGCGTAGAGTGAAAGAAGGAGAGGTAGAGCAAGCCAGGAAGGTGGTACGCAAGCAACAAGCAAAGATTGAAAAGACCACGTTAGGTGATCTTGATGCATTGTCACAGCTGAAAGAACAGCTGAATGAAAGCGCGGAAGCTTCGAAGGAAGCTGACGAAGAATAGGGAAAATAAATAGGTGTAGGCCTTGATAATGTCGGAACTATTCCCGATCTTGTAAGGCCAATCAATTTTCTCAAAAATTTTTTGAATTTTTTTGCAAATAAATTTGGGAATGTAAAAACCTCCCGTATATTTGCAGCCGCTTTGGGAGGAGGGACAGTGAGAAAGAAGAAAATGAAAGCCAAAGCAAGCCTAAAACAGATGAGTTTTAGGTAAGAAATTGAAAGGGTCTTTTTTAAGAAAATTGACTCGGAAGCTGATCGAAAAGATCAGAAAAAAGAAAGTTCATTGACACGAATGGGTAAGGTAGCGAATAAATAATCTGAATGAGTAATGCGGACAGAAAAGTACGCCGATCGATAATTAATTGATCAAAGTACAATAATCAAGATTAGTAAAATTTTTACTATGGAGAGTTTGATCCTGGCTCAGGATGAACGCTGGCGGCAGGCCTAACACATGCAAGTCGATGGGCAGCGCGTCTTCTGATGGCGGCGACT
>JAGQWV010000120.1 GCA_020437045.1 Saprospiraceae bacterium
TAGGTCGAAACCTGGCTATTCTGTTCAAGAATACACCAAATATTGACCCCGAATCGAGCTATAACAACAACAATGGCGGTCAGGGTCTTGATTATTTCGGATTCCCAGCCACTAGAAGTTATGGATTTGATTTGAAAGCTGACTTTTAAACTAATAAAACCGATAACTAATGAAATTTCATAATATATATAGTTTATTGTTCTGCACTGCCGTCGGTTTACTGCTGTCCAGCTGTGATACCGACGAATTGCATGACCTCAATATCAATCCACAGGCAGTAACACAGATAGATTTGAATTACCTGTTTTCTGCAGCTGAATTGGGTATTGCTTCCAATGGAAGTACCGGAGATAATCGTTACATTGATTGGCGGACAAACATTGGACTTTGTGCAGGTGCTATCCAGCAAATGACGACAGTGGGCGGGATTTCTTCCAATGGTAATTACTATACCCACAATGCCGAAACAGCTGCAGCCCCTTTCGAATTTACTTATCAGGATCAATTGAAGCACATTGCTGAAATCCTTAAGCAAACGGGTCCTGATGGGTATGATGCCGGCAATAAAGTAAATATGAGAAATGCTTCTCGCATCATACGTGTATGGAGTTTAGCCAGGGTTACTGATTTTTACGGAGCGGTTCCTTATACAGAAGCCAATCAGGGAATCGAGGGATTATTTTTCCCCACATATGATAAGCAATCATTTATCTATCCTGATTTGCTGCGAGAGTTAGATGAAGCAATTAGTGGTCTGAGTACTTCCAATGCAGATGAAGGGTTTGCATCAGCAGATATGATCTATCAGGGCGATATTGATCAGTGGAAGCGATTCGGTAGCAGCATAATGCTACGAATGGCAATGAGGATTTCAAATGTTGATGCAGGAACTGCAGCCACTTATGTTAGTAAAGCAGTTTCAAACGGTGTATTTCGCAATAATGATGACAATGTTTGGATACCAATGGACATTGGTCCAAGCGAATGGCAGGATCAGAATGGTATCTCCCGTGCCTTTTATCCAGGAGATGGGGGAAATCCAAATCACCTTAGTAAAACATTTATCGATTGGTTAAAAGGAACAGATCCCAACAGTGTTGCGGATGATGATCCACGACTAATGATTTACAGTGGAGGTATCTACAACTGGACACCAACTGACTTAACTATTTTGGATGGTGATCCTTTGGATCAGATCGGGGTGCCACCGGGATTTTCTAAATCTGATATTGACGGCATGTTTGGAGCCGATGTTATCATGGATAATACATTTTCACGTATCAACACGAAAATGCTTGATGATGACGATCCTTATATGATCATGAATTATGCAGAGGTCGAGTTTCTGATGGCAGAGGCAATCGAAAGAGGAATTGGCTCGGTACCCGGTACCGCTAAAGATCACTATGAAGCTGGTGTAAAAGCAGCCATGCAGATGTACACTCCTTATGATGCATCGTTGGTTGTTACTGATGAGCAAGTAGCTCAATATCTAAGTACATATCCTTATGGATCTAAAAATCCTCTGGAAATGATTGGAGAGCAAATGTGGGCAAGTAAATTCCTGAATTGGTGGGAAGCATGGAATGATTGGCGTAGAACCGGATATCCGGTGCTGGTACCGTTTACTTCCAATGAGTCTAACGAGACTGGAGGCCAGATTCCAAGAAGATTACGTTATCCAGCTGGAGAAGTAGCTTCAAACCCTAACTTCAATCAAGGTAACTTTGACAACTACACATCTCGTGTTTGGTGGGATGGTGGAACAGAATAGGAAAGATCTTAAAGAAGATTCAACTACATACCCTCTGGTTTCTATCAGGGGGTATTTTTTTATTGGGATGCAAATCTATCTCCTGATGTACACCCGTTATAATGACTTGCGTAGACGGCATACGGGAATATATCCTCGGCATATCAAGACTGATGATCCGCATGGCTTTGATCACGGCCTATACCTGCGGACGCGAAGTATTTGCGCGAAGGGATGAAATTGCACACCATCAACCACCTGTTGCTGAGGGGTAGACTAACAGAAATACCAGGAACCAAGGTAAATGCCTGGTGTAAACAACTGTCCTGACTTCCAAATCCTACCGCAGATGTCCTTCTTTCTCAACCCTGAGCATTTTTTGTAAGGCTTGACATCATACATTTCAAGGTCAGGAGAATCTCTTGGAGGGAACATGGTCAACCGTGTGCGTATATAATAAAGCCCAGGACCCATGGTGCAAGCTTACAGGGTACACGTGAGTTGAGATACGTCTATAGACCGGGATATCATCATGGAATTTTTAGGTGCTTGAGGCAGACGTGAGGACGGAATATTGGGGATCATGTATCTGCTATGCTTTGGTAAATCCTCTCTTGTCCCAGAAATATTCTTGGACTGTAAGCCCAGATGGCGATCAAATTGCGTGATTCTTCGGGGCCAGATGCATTTTTGTGAGAGATATACTTTGCGCTTCTGAATGCTAATTAGCTCTTTTCGAGTGTGTTAAATACAAAAAAAGCAAGCCATATTCCTGATCTATGAAGTTAATTATTGATCCCATTGATGCATTAGCTAGCGCAGAATTTCCTGGAAATTGGGGGCCAAAAATTCCATAAATCCTTCCTTAAATGATTGCAAATAGAGTAAAATACCGGATATGATAATCTTAAGAATTTGATTTTCTAGATGGATACTGAATTGAAAAAATCAAGAATTTATTCCAATTAATTTGAAATATTATAAGATTGATATTCGATAAAATCGAGATTAATTGTTTGAAAGTTTATTGATTTTTCGATTTACTTCTTAAGACTTTTGAAATTCTAAATATTCTCCAAAATTCATTGAAAATCCCTTCTTTTCGGTTCCATTGCAGCATATAATCAAGGATTTCCGAAGATTATTTTGTGGAAATAATCTTGTTATTTCAGGTTATGAGGACGCAAAAAGCCTTTAATGACCGTTTTTATTATGATTTTTTAATTTTATACAGGGTAATTTTTGCAGAAAAGTAAATTTATCTATATTCATTTTTCATCAATCTCTACGCAAAATTTTTTTTCAGTTTTAAGGGAATTATGAGAAAAAATTTCTTTGTAAATATTCGAGAATAAACTGAATTATTTACTGATTTTCAGTGATTTACCACCGAATTTCAGTGCTCTTTTTTTGGTGTAATTCACCAAAGGAGGAGGGTTTAGTGGCGGACCCAATAATGTCGGAATTTATAATACGATATTGTTTGGTTCGCGAAATAAAATTTGGATTAATTTTAAACAATTTATTTACATAATCTACTGCCATATGAAACGAAATTTACTTCTTCTGTTCTTCATGGCTATCTGTAGTTTGGCGATGGCCCAACAGCAGATCCGGGGAACAGTAACGAATTCAGAGGATGGCGAGCCGATGATCGGTGTAACCATTCTTGAACGAGGAACGACAAACGGTACTGTTACCGATTTTGATGGTTCCTATGAAATTTCAGCACAGCCAGGCGCTATACTGGAATTTTCATATACGGGCTTTAGTACCCAGGAAATGACCGTGGGGGCGGAGACCGAGATAAACGTTTTAATGAGCCCGGGAGTCCAGTTGCAGGAAGTAACGGTAACTGCTCTGGGTATTGAGCGTTCTACCAAGGCGCTCCAATATTCTGTCACGGATGTGTCTGGAGAAGAATTCCAGGATGCACGGGAGGTGAATGTTGCCAATGCTTTGTCCGGGAGGATTGCCGGGGTAAACGTTAGTAATATTGCCTCAGGTCCGGCTGGTTCCAGTCGTATCGTCATCCGGGGAAATGCTTCCCTTCAGGGTAATAATCAACCACTTTATGTTGTGGACGGTATACCCATGGATAACTCCGGATTTGGACAGGCTGGTATCTGGGGTGGTCGTGACGAAGGTGACGGTCTATCCAGTATTAACCCAGACGATATTGAGTCAATCACCGTTCTTAAAGGTGCCAGTGCAGCTGCTCTTTACGGATCGCGTGCGGCAAACGGTGTAATCAATATCATCACTAAGCAGGGCACAAAAAAGAAAGGTATTGGAGTCGAGTTTCGATCTAACTACACTTTTGATCGCATCAATGATTTGAGAGAATATCAGACGGAATATGGACAAGGCGATTTTGTATCTACTGATCCAACTAATCCTGATGCGCCGCGTATTGCCGTCGCTCCTCGTAATCAGTCAGAGGGCTTCAACAATAACTTGGATTCATGGGGCCCAAGACTTGAGAGTGCTGCAAATTTTGTTGCTTTCGACGGAACTACACAACCCTATAGCGATGCTGGTAATAACTATGATCGTTACTATCGAACCGGTAGTACATTGACGAATAGTTTGGCGTTGACAGGTGGAAGTGCGACACAGAACTTTCGATTTGCGGTGGCTGATTTGCGAAATGAGTCGATCATACCCAATTCTGGATTCGATAGAACGAATGTTTCTTTGTCTACGAATTCAAAGTTTGGAGAGCGATTGACATTAACGGCCAAAGTGCTTTACTCTCATGAAGAGGCAAGAAACCGGCCTTATCTTTCAGATTCGCCAGCGAATGGTATTTTATCGATGGCCTATCTTCCCATCAACTCGAATATCGACTGGTACAAAGGAGATCCGAATAAATTGGGTGCTGTTCCAGATGGACTTTCTCCAGATCTTTACACATCATTCAGTAAGAGTGTTGGAGAGGAGTATCCAATTGGTAATGGATCAGGAGCAAACTGGACCCAGAATCCCTGGTGGACTGCCTATCAATTTGATAATGACGATACGCGCGATCGTTTGATCACCTCCGGACAACTACGGTACGATATCACCGATTGGCTTTATATCCAGGGTCGTGCCGGTATGGACTGGTACACTCGTAGAGAGACTGACCTGGTGCCGCAAGGTACTGGATATCAAAGGGGTGGTAGTCTTAGCGAAGGTGAATCAAGAGTTCGGGAGATCAACCTGGAATATATTCTTGGAGTAAGTAAGAATTTGGGCAATTTCTCTGTAAATGCCTTCTTTGGTGGAAATCGCATGCGAAGAACTTTTGAAGATATCAGTGCTAATGGTAGTGGTTTTAATGTGCCTTTTTTCCAGGCGATCAATAATACAGTTACCAGAAGCTTCGGGTTTGGATACAGCGCCAATGGTATTAACTCCATCTATGGGTCTGCTGAGGTCGGATACAATAATTATCTCTACCTGACGGCAACAGCCAGAAAAGATTGGTTCTCTGTCTTGAATCCTGAGAACAACAACATTCTATACCCATCGTTAGGATTGAGTTTTGTCTTTACAGATGCTTTAAATATTCCTGCATCTTCTGCACTGAGCTTTGGTAAATTCAGAGCTTCATGGGCCCAGGTAGGTAATGTAACCGTAAGTCCGTACGCTACTAATTTGACGTATTCCTTGAAGCAAACCCACTTAGGTTACACACTAGCTTCATTCTCTTCCGCTGGAGGGCAGAATGGATTGATTCCAAATCCGGACATCAAACCTTTGACATCTACAGAGATTGAATTTGGTTTTGATTTAAGATTCTTCAATAACCGTCTTGGATTAGATTTGACTTACTATCGACAGAAAACGACGGAAGATATCTTGGATGCCACCATATCTAGAGCTTCTGGATTCGGAAGAACAACAGTCAACTTGGGTGAGATGCAAAACCGAGGTATCGAGATTTTGCTGACTGGCCAACCACTCCGTGGACCTCTGACATGGGATATTTCATTCAACGTAGCTAAAAACGATAATAAAGTTGTATCGCTTATTGAAGGAGCAACAGAGCTTACGATTGAAGAACCAAGAACAAGAACCGTATTTACCAAACACATCGTAGGTTATCCTTTCGGAATGATCACCGGATTGGTGCATAAGACAGCTCCAAACGGACAGAAAGTATATGATTCCAATAACGGTTCTCCAATACAATCTGCTGGTTATGAGATTATTGGAAATGGTATTGCTGATTGGACCGGTGGAATTAATAATGCATTCCGGTATAAAAACTTCAACCTGGAATTCCTTATTGACTTTAAAATTGGAGGTGATATTTATTCCGGAACGAATGTTCGGTTGACTCAAGCTGGTTTGACGGAAATTAGTTTACAAGGTCGAGAAGGTAAAGATCCTCTCGTAGTTGAAGGAGTAACTCAGACAGGTACCAATGATGATGGATCACCGATTTATTCACCATTCACCAAAACGTTGACTCCTTCGGAAGCCCGAACCTATTGGGGTAATGCTTCCCGAACTGGCGAAGTCTTCACCTATGATGCTTCCTTTGTCAAGTTTAGATCTTTGTCATTTGGCTACAACTTTCCTAAGACATTTATTAATAAGTCACCTTTTACCAATTTGAGATTGTCTTTTGTAGGTCGAAACCTGGCTATTCTGTTTAAGAATACGCCAAACATTGACCCAGAATCAAGCTATAATAACAACAACGGAGGTCAGGGTCTGGATTACTTTGGATTCCCAGCCACCCGCAGTTATGGCTTTGATTTAAAGGCTGACTTTTAAACTAATAAAACCGATAACTAATGAAATTTCATAATATATATAATTTAATTCTCTGCATGTCCGTCGGTTTGCTACT
>JAGQWV010000121.1 GCA_020437045.1 Saprospiraceae bacterium
ACCATCCAGATCATGAAAGACTTTATGGCCAACGGTCGCTTTTCCCGGGGTGTAGAAGTGATCGCCGATGCAAGTATGGCCTTGGTGGGCAACATTGACCAATCGATACAACAGATCGTAAATTCTACAGATTACGATCTTTTCCTGCCCTTGCCCAAAGAATTCGACCTGGCGATCATGGATCGCTTTAATTGCTATCTGCCCGGTTGGGAGATCCCCAAGAACAGCAGTGAATTTTTGACGGATAACTATGGCTTTATCACGGATTATCTGGCAGAGGCTTTCCATTACCAACTTAAGCATACCAACCGGTATGAGGAGGTCAGCACCAGGGTGAAACTGGGGCCTGCAGTGGAAGGAAGGGATGAAAAATCGATTAAAAAAACGGTAGCTGCGCTGCTTAAGATCTTGCATCCGGACGGACCGCCCACTGATGAGGAATTTGAAGAGTACGTAACCTACGCAATTGAAGCTCGCCGCCGGGTAAAAGAACAGATGAACAAACGGAAACCGGATGATGAGTTTGCCAATATCAACTTATCTTATTTAAATGTGGCCGGTCAGGAAGTAGTGGTCTATTGCCCGGAATCCAAAAACGCACTGGCTACACAGCAACCTGACCGACATGAGTTAGGGCTTGGGTATCACGAACCAGAGTCATCCAAAAGCCCAATCATCGAAAAAGTGCCGGAAGTGATCTTGCCGATCCCGGCAGTGGAAGTCATCGCAGTTCCCGAGTCGACGCAACAGAAAGAGAAGGAGCCTAAAGAGCAGCACTTTACCATTTTCTATGGGGATACCGGTTATAGCTACGAATCCATTATAGGGCCGTATTTACCAGGGGCCAAAGTGCTGAGTATTGAAGAGCCTTACCTGCGTATGGATTACCAGATCTATAATTTTGTGCGCTTCTGCGAAGCCGTGGTTAAAAGTCCTATTCTCCAAAAGATCCATCTCAAAACCAGCTACGATCAATATACTATCCTCACGGAATTACAGGAAAATTTAGACCGTCTCAAACAAAGCCTGCTCGATTTGGATGTGGTGCTTGAATATGAGATTGATAAAAAGATCCACGACCGGGAAATCCGCCTGGATAACGGCTGGGTCATAAAGATCGGCCGGGGCTTGCATTTTCACCAAAAACCGGAGCACTGGTTTGAGATTGGCACTAATGACCTTTCGTTGCGTAAGTGTTTGGAGACAAAGGTGGATATATTTGAATCAGACCGAAAATAAGGTCCTTCCTATTCTTGAGCGCACAACCTAATGAATTATGGAATTGAAATTTGCCTGGATCGATGAGTATAAAAATATCAAAGCGCAGGGGTATAACTTTAGCCCTATGGAGCGCTTTGCTTATGATCCTGCGAGTGAGATACTATCCTTCGAAGACACAAGTAAGGAGGCTATTGATGGTTTCTTCGGCGAACATTTTTTAAATGTAACGGCGATTATTGGCGAGAATGGGAGTGGGAAGAGTAATTTAATTGAATTCGTACTCAGTAGAATAGCTTCATTTGGAAATGGTTATTTCATAGGGTTTAATAACCTAGGCAAAGAGATCTTTGTCTTAGATAAGACGATCATATCGTCACAAAAAGTGAATTTTTCAAACAAACAATCTCTTGAGGAAGAGGGATTTACATTTTCCAGCTATAAAGAATCTGTTTTTGAAGCTTTTGGGCGCCTACTTGAAGCAATTCAAGAGATTGGTAATACTTACATCTTTTATTCTCCAACATTAGATTTTAGAGATTTTGGCAATGGGTTAGCGAATCTTTATGACTTTTCTACTAATACACTTTTTTATTCTGATCAATCATCAGATCCAACAGTTTATCGGCAAAATGAAGGTGGCTTTTTTCCAGATCTAAGTGCCCATGTCTTCATGGAGGTAAAAAGGCACTTGGATTTTATTAGTGCTGGTATTAAGGATCTTCCCTTTAAACTTCCTAAGAATCTAAATATAAAAGTAGTTAGATTTTCAAAAAATCGCTTTTTATCTAAATCAACGGAATGGATAGAAACAAATAATCTGAAAGTTCAATACGAATACCTTGAACTATTCGAACGGGATCTAGGGGTTAATACTGCTGATAAATCAGGTAAGTTCAAGCAAATTCTAGCCTCTTCTTTTTTAGGTCTATTAATGGCAAACTATCCGGAACCATTTTCTGGATTACAGAGAGAGGATCTGAGGAAATGGATTTATGACCAAGAGTTTCCTAATACCATGGGAAATGACGATCTAGATGAAAAATTAGGAGAGCTAAAAGATTATTTCCAGATTCTTAAAGATATAACTGAGTCTTTTCCACATAGCTATCTTAATAGAAATCGTGAAAATCATCCTGATAAGCATGAATGGGAATTGAATAATGAAATTCTTATTGAATGTTCCGATGCATCGATAGAAAACATAAAGAAACTTCATTCTACTTATAACAAAATTACCGACTCAAAATCTCTGCAAAACTTTTACTGGGGAGCATTAAGCTCTGGAGAAAGAAATCTGCTTAACTTGTTTTCTAGGTT